>NZ_JBHYZV010000032.1:0-83939 GCF_042753905.1 Streptomyces sp. NPDC059248
CCCGCTACGACAAGACGGCAACGATCTACCGGGCAGCCCTACACCTCGCGGCCATCCACATCTGGGCCGCGAGGTGATCGCTAAGAAACGCCCTAACGGGCTATCGGGCGCGGTTCGCCGCGGCGAAGCCGTTGGCCCACAGCTGGTTGACCCGGTTGCGCTCGGCCGAGTTCGGGATGTCGTTCTGACAGGACGGGCCGGGGCCGCCGCCGGACATCAGCTCACTGCACGGGCCGCGGTAGTTGTCCCGCAGTCCGAGGACATGGCCGGTCTCGTGGGTGGTGACACGGTTGGAGTTGTAGGTCTGGTTCTGCCGGTAGTCGAGGAAGATGAAGCCGCGGCCGTGGCCGTCGGTGCTGGCGTACGAGCCGCGCGGATCGTTGCCCTCGCGGTAGGTGAAGCTGGGGTTTGGGCCCTCCTGGAGGCGGACGTTGGCGACCGTGCCGTTCCACACCTGGGTGGAGCGGGCTATCTGGCTCCGGAAGGACGGCGCTCCGGCGGTGCCGTAGGTGACGGTCACCGCACGGGCGCCGGGGTTGGCGGCCCGCTTCTCGGCGACGGACTTCTGTACGGCCTTGAAGAACGCCTCGGTGGCACGGGCGTCCTCGCCCGAGCCCTCGTACGACGCCCAGGCCGCGCTCAGCGCCTTGGCCGTGATCGAGGTGGTGGCGGAGTCGGCCGTGGGGGAGGCGGCCGACTGAGTGGCTGTGGTGGCCGCGGTGGCGGGGGTGGCGCCGAGTGCCGCGGCGAGGCCGACGCCGAGCGCGGCGGCCAGGACGGTTCGGGGGTGACGCATGGGGGGCTCCTACTCGTCCGTTGAACGGGTTCGTACGGAGTTTCGAGGAACCACTGCTGCTTGGGATGATGCCAACCGGCGATAACGCGGTGTTATCGCCGCCCCGTTCACCCCGTTCCGCCCGGGAGGCCGCGGCGGAGGTCCTGGCCGCTCGCCGGGCGTTCACCAACCCGTCGGCGGCGGGCCGCGGCAGGGGGCGACGGGCCCGTTCACCCCAGGTTCACACAGCCGTACGCGGCGGTTCGCACCGGCCCCGGCTGTGGTCACTGTCACTGTCCGTTATGCGGGCCAAGTGGTTCCGTTTGTTGTTTTCTTTGCCGGTTTTTGCGGTGGTGCGCCGGGACTGTGCGTCTGGTGTGGCCGGGCGGAGCGGTCCTACTCTCCAGTCATGGAGCTCGAGGTGAGACACCTCCGCGCGCTGTGCGCCATCGCGGACACGGGCAGCCTGCACCAGGCCGCCCGCCGACTGGGCGTCAGCCAGCCGTCGTTGACCACGCAGTTGCGCCGTATCGAGAACTCCCTCGGAGCCGAGCTGTTCTCGCGGCAGCGCACCGGATGCAGGCCGACTCCCGTCGGCCGGGCCTTATTGAGCCGGGCCCGGCCCCTGGTGGCCGAAATGGGGGCCCTGGTGGCGGAGGCGAAGGCGGCGGTCGCCCGCGCGGCGGGCCCCCGGCTGAGGATCGGATCCACCGCCAGCCGCGCCCTGCCCGGCTGGCTCGGCCGGCTGCGCCGCCGACTGCCCGGTACGGATATCTCCCTGCATATGGACGTCTCGCCGAACGCGCTGCTGAGGATGGTCGCCGCCGGCCAGCTCGACGTCGCCTTCGTCCACGAGGTGGAGGGCTGCCCGCTGACGGTCCCGCCCGGACTCGCGGTCCGGGTCCTGGTCGAACGCGAGCCGCAGTTCGTCTCGATGGCCCGGGACCATCCGGCCGCCGCGGCCCCGGTCGTCGATCTGGCCGATCTCGCCGGGGACCGCTGGATCGTCGACCCCACGGTCGACGGCGAATGGGAGGGGGTACGCCGGGTGCTCGCCGCGGCCGGAATCGATCCCCAGCTCCTGCACGGCGACTATCACACGGCCGCCGCGCTGATCGCCGTCGGCGAGGGCGTCGCCCCCTGCCAGCCGACCTCCGACCCGCGCGGCGACATGGCCATCCGCCCGCTCCGCGGCGACCCGCTGGCGGTCCGGCTGCTGCTGGTCACGGGTCCGGGCGAACCGGAACGCGACGAGGGGGTGTACGGCGACCTGGAGAGCGCGTACCGGGACGTGGCGGAGGGCTCCGCCGCGTACCGGCAATGGCTCCGCCGGAACAAGAGCTTCCGGCCGGCGGTCCCGGCCGCCTGACCCACGCGGGCCGGGAGGACCCCGGAACGACCGTGCCCGGCCGCCGGGGTTCCGGGGCCGGGCACGGGGTAAAGACATCCTCCGAAGGAGCCTTCCGGAAGCACCTTCCGGATGACACCCGCTAACGGAGGTAGAACAGACCGTCCGTGGTGACGGTGGGCCGCTTGGCCGTTCCGGTGACGACGATCTTCACCGTGTGCTTGGCACTGCTCGCCCAGGTCTGGCTCCAGATCACATCCCGGAACTTGGTCGCCGTGGACCGCAGATCCACCGTCTTCACCAGCTTGCCGTCGACATAGATCGACGCCTGGCCCGAGGTCGCGGCGCGCGACACCACCCAGCCGGCCGAGCGGCCCGTGAAGGACCACGTCAGGGACGCGTTCTTGGTGGAGCTGCTGTACGACTTTTTGCCGAGGTAACCGGAGGACGACTTGGTCGACCAGGAACCGGTCCGTACGGCCTGGGACTCCTGGAGGATCACCGGGGTCGCGGCGACGGACGCCGCGGTGGAGTTGCCCGCCTGGTCGTAGGCGGTCAGCGACCAGGTGGTGGCCGTGCCCGGCTTGGCGGTGAGCGGCGCGCTCGTCACCGTCGGGCCGTGGACGGCGGCGGTCGGCTTGGTGAGCCGGACGTCCTTCAGCGCCCGGGCGTCGCCGGCCTTCCAGGCCAGGGTGACCGGGACGGCCGTGGCGCTCGCCGTGCCGGGACGCAGGGCGACGGACGGCCGGGTGGAGAACACCGGGGCCGTGGTGTCGGCGACGACGGTACGGGCGGCCGAGGTCACGGTCTTGCGGGAGATATGGGTGGCGCGGACCTCCACCCGGTGGGTGCCCGCGGCGAGGGTGACCCGGGCGGAGGTCGCGGTGCCCGGGGTGGACGCCGCGACCTTGCCGTTGACGAGGACCTCGTACCTGCCGATCAGCGCGGCCGGGGTCGTCGCCTTCCAGTTCACGGTGGCGGCGTTCTTGACATAGGTCGTGGCGCCGACCGTGCCACCGCCCGTCACGGAGGTGAGGGACAGTCCGGACACGGCGCCGCCCGCCAGCTCACGGATGGTCTTGAGCTGCGGGAACACATGCTTGCCCGGGCACTCGGTGGCATAGACGTCACCGTGGCCGTGGATGGTGGGGAAGGTCAGCCGGGCGCCCTGGGTCCACTTGCGGCCCGCCAGGTTGCCGCCCGCGGCGGCCGCGGTCAGAACGGAGTTCCCGGCCGGGTCCACGCCGTACTGGCCGAGCTTCCACGCGGCGACCCCGGCCGCCGCGTTCAGGGCCGGCTGCGGCGCGGGAGTCTGCATGAAGTTGCCGAGGATCGAGACGCTGGTGGTCTCGCTGTTGAAGCCGTACGCGTGGGCGCCGACCACCGGCCGGTCCATCCCGCCCTTGCGGCCCTCGAAGACATTGCCGCACTTGTCGACCAGGAAGTGGTAGCCGATGTCCTTCCAGCCGCGTCCCTTGACGTGGTACGCGTACAGGCCGCGGACGATGGCGGGCGACTGGGCGCAGGTGTAGTCGTTCGTCTCGGAGGTGTGATGGACCGTGACGGCCTTCACCCTGTCCTCCGGCAGATAGGCCGGGGCCTCCGGGCTCATCGACTCGTCCGCCTGCCAGCCCGCGCGGTCGGTGATCGGCGGGCGGGGCGCGGTCGACGGCGGGCCGGGGGTCGGGGTCGGCGCCACCGTCGGTGTCGTGGCGGACGGGGTGGTGGACGGGGTGGTGCCGGGCGTCGGGCCGGTCGGCTGCGGTACGGGCGGCTCGGTGGACGGCGTCGGTGCCGGGGTCTCGGCCGGCGCGGTGGACGCGGCGGGATCGGTGGCCGGGGTTCCGGTCCCGGCCGTGTCCCCGGCCGTGGTCCCGGCCGGGTTCCCGGCCGCGGGGGCGGTCTCCGTACCCGCCGTATCGTCCGTACCGGCCTCGGTGTCGGTGAGCGGGCGCGCGTACGCCGCGGGCTCCATGGCGGTCACGGAACCGGTGCCCGGGTCGACCATGTCGAGCCGCAGCCCGCCGGGCAGCTTGGTCACGGCGCCACCGGCCGTGGCGCGTACCTCCACGCCCCGGGACGGCCCGACCCAGACCGGATCCGTACCGCCGCGGCCCCCGGCGTCGCCCAGCAGGGCGTGGTCGCCCGCCAGCCGCCGCCAGCCGGTCCACTTACCGGACGCCGCGGACTTGGTCCGCACCTCGACGGTGCCGGTGATCCGCGCGGCCGGATCGGTCCAGGTCACACCGAGCATGCTGAACGGCTCGGTGTCCTGCCGGGGGAGCGCGGCGGAGGTGCCGTCGTCGGCGACCCGGAGGCCGGTGGCCCGTGCCTCCGTACGAGGGGGTTCCGCCTTGGCGCCGTTCTTCCCACCACCGCTGCCGCCCGGTCCGCCGGCCACCCCCTGGATCACGAGTACCCCGGCTACCCCGGCCGCCACCGCGCCGCCGCCCCACCACAACCGTCTCTTTCCCGCCCCCACGGGCCCTCCCCACGTTGAATTCCTGATGTGTAACGCAATAACTGGGGTGCAAGTTACCTGAGTGGTTACTGCGAAAAGTCGGCCGGGGGCATGCGGGCGTGCTCGGGGGTGGCCTCGTCCAGCAGCAGATAGAGCACTCCGTTGAGTGTGGGACCGCTGACGATCTCCCGGCGGTCGATCATTCCCCGCAGCTCGGACAGCGGGATCCACTCGATCCGGTCGGTCTCGTTCCGCTCGACCGGCGGCCCGGTGTACGTCGCGTCCTCACCCCGGAAGATGAAGTGCTCGGAGTCGGTGATCCCGTTCGCGGGCTGCGCGTACAGCAGCGGCTTGAGGCTCTCCACCCGCCAGCCTGTCTCCTCCTCCACCTCGCGTACCGCGGTCTGCTCCGGGGTCTCACCCGCCTCGATCAGCCCCATGGGCAGCTCCCAGCCCCAGGTATCGGTGACGAAACGATGCCGCCACATCATCAGGACCCGCCGCCGGTCGTCCACGACGGCGGCGACCGCGAGATGCCGTATCCGGACCACGTGATGGTCGAACCGGTCCCCGTCCGGCTGCTCTACGTCCACCAGCCAGAGATTCACCCAGGGATTGGCGTAGATCTGCCGCTCTCCGTGGACGGTCCACCGCATCGATTCCGACTCCCTTTCTCCGTATGTCCTGATCAGCCATGATCCGTCCGGTCGCCGGACGTTGAGCAGATCTGAGCCGATCTGAGCCGATCGTTGTGCTGATCGTTGAGCTGATCGTCCCATCGGAGCACGGGAGTTCCGGGCCGATACGCCCCGCCTTCACTCGCGGGTGACCGCTGTACGCATCACCCCTACGGGGAAGGGAATCGGTTGGCCGGTCATGGAGGACCGTGGCATTCTCGCCACGGTCCTTCCTGAGGGAAGAGCGAGAACGGGGGCGGCAATGGGTTACACGATTCCCGAGGGTGTCGACACGATGTTGGACATCGTGGGTGTGGGGTGGCCGAATGTCGATGAGGACGCTTACCGGGATATGGCGGTGGCGTTGCGGGAGTTCGCGGATGACGCGGACGACGATGCGGGGAGTGCGCATGAGCACGTTCAGCGGTTGCTGTCGACGGGGTCGAGCGAGTCGCTGAAGGCGCTGGATCTGCACTGGAAGAAGGTGCAGGGGAAGAACAGGGATCTGGCGGGTGCGGCGCGGCTGATCGCGACGGCGTTGGACCGGGTGGCGGACATCATCGTGGCGCGGAAGATCGCGGCGGTGGCGGAACTGGCCGACCTGGCGGCGACGGTGGGGATCGCGTTGGCGGCGGCGCCGTTCACGATGGGTCTGACGGCCTTGCTGGCGGGCGGGAAGATCGTCGCGACCCGGATCGCGTTCAAGACGATCATGAGGGAGATGGCGGAGGCGGCGGTCGCGGAGATCACCGCGATTCTGACGCAGCCGGCGGTGGCCGCGCTGGAGTCGATCGTGACGGATCTGGTGATCGCGACGGCGATGGATGTCGCGGGTGAGCAGGGTGGCCAGGGCGGTCTTCAGCTGAACTCGGCGGGTGGCGGGTCGGGTCCGGGTCCGGGTGGTGGTCCGAGGATCGATCACGACGCGCACGGCAGTACGGGCGGGAAGCTGGCGAATGTCCAGGTGTCGATGGAGACCCGGGCCGCGGGGAAGATCGGCAAGGCGAAGGGCGCGCACGGCCGGGCGAAGGGCAGGGATTCCCTGACGGCTGTTCTCGACACCACGATCGAGGGTGTGGTCGAGAAGCTGGTCAAGGGCCATGGCCATCTGGGCAAGCACGTCGGCAAGGACATCCCCGACGCGATCGGCCAGGGCTCCAAGGTCCACCGGGGCAAGGACCACGACGCCCGCGACAGCATCGCCAAGGGCAACAAGGTCGACGGCGCCGACCCCGGAGGCGGTCGGGGAGCGGGCGGCGGCGGTGGCGGCGGTGGCGGGGGGAACAACAACGGCGGCGGCTCCGGCGGCGGTCAGAACCCCAACGGCCGCCCGCTGAATCCGCAACCGGGCTGGCACGGCCAGAGCGCCGGAAAGATGAAGCATCATCGACGCGACGCCCTGGACGTCAACGGCCTCACGCCGGAACAGCAGCGGGCCGCGCTCGAACGGGAGACACGGCAGCTGGCGAACGAGGCGCAGAGCGCCGCCGGCGGACACACGAACACGCCGGGGAAGGACAAGCTGGACAAGGCTTGCGCGGGGGGCCTGCTGCACGAGGGCACCCTGACGGCCCATTCGAGTTCCAAGCAGAAGCACGGCCAGAAACAACTCGACAACCACCCCGAACTTCAGAAGATCCTGGACGAGGTGAAGGCCGATATGGAATCACGAGGGGACCGGCCGGGCGGAGGGCACGGAAAGTGCGCCGAGATGGCGTTGGTCTCCGACCGGCTCAAACACATCGAGCAGCGCGACGGGATCACGATCAGCACCCCGGAGGACATCCGCCGGGCCATGGACGGCTCCCTCGTCTACACTCTTCAGATCGGCGAACAGGATGACCCCACGGGGTTCAAGAACCATGGTGACTACAAGCCGCCGTGCAGATCCTGCACCCAGGTGCTTCCCCTGATCGGCGTCACGGCACATCGATAGAGCGAGAGCGACACATGCCCATCCTCAAGACCGTGGAAGAGGTCGACGCCTGGCTCACCGGTGCGGGCTGGCACCCGGGCCGGGACGTCGGTGACGCGGCCGTGGCCGAGGCCGTCGACAAGGTGGTGGGGCAGTACCGGGCCCAGGGGCTGGACATCGCACCGTCCGCCCCCGCCCTGGCCTTCATCCGGGAGTATCTGGGACTCAAGGCCCTCATCGGCACGGGCCCCGAGGAGTTCGCCGTCTTCACGCCCTGGCTCACCAACAAGGGTGACGCCGAGGAGCTGGCGGAGCTGGCGGGGAATCTCGGTACGGAGCTGTTCCCCGTCGCCCTCGACACGTACGACAGCGGTGTGGTGGTGGTCGATCCGTCCGACCGGTTCTTCTATCTGCACTGGGGCGGGAACTACTACCTCGGTACCGGGAAGTACGGCGGGATCATCGGCTGGCAGAGCAGCGACTTCGAAGACGCCGACGACTACTTCGTCTGACCGTGCCCGGCTGTCCGGGGTGGGGAGCCCGCCGCACTCCGGACCCGCCGAAGGAGGCGCACCTTGCCGAGTCGGCGCCCGCCCGAGAAGACCGGCGCCTGGCTGCGAGCCAACGGCTGGCGGCCCGGACGCGAGGAGGAGCCCGAACAGGGGGCGACCGCCGGCCGGCTGATCGAGGTCCGGGTACGCGGCTCCGCCGACCAGGGCTTTCCCCTGCTGCCCTGGGCCGAGGTACACCGCTTCGTCGCCTCCTACACCGGACTGGAGCTCCCGGTGCCCCTGGCACCCGAGCGGAGGTTCCGGGCCGATCCCACCTTCGGCTACGAAGGCGACGCCGAGCTGATCACCGAACTGGCGGAGAACCTGGGCCGCCGGCTCTTCCCCGTCGGCTGGGAGACGGCCGAGAACGGCATCGTCCTGTTGGACGACACGGGCCGCTTCTTCTATCTGCACCACACCGGCCCCTACTTCCTCGGCGCCGACGAGCCCCGGGCCCTCGCGAGCCTGATGACCGGCGATCAGGAGGACGCCGACGACTACTTCGTCCGAAACCCGCCGCGTCCGGTCCGGGCGAGAACGACGGCACCCGGGCCGCCGTAGCCGCCGTGGCGGTGGGGCGGACCGGGTGCGGTCGGCGGTGCGGGTCGGCGCGGTTGCGCGAGCGAGCGTGGGAGCCACGCTCTCCGGGCGACTGCCGGACTCACCCGTCAGCCCTTGGTCGGCGGCGTCCAGGGATCGGCCAAGGAAGGTCGCCGATTGTCATGCCATTTTTCTGATCTCCCGAAGAAATTCCGCTGATATGGAGTGAAGGGGCGCCCTGATGGTCGATCAGGCCGCAGTTGACTTTCTAATGCCAGCCTTCGAGGGAGACCTCCGGGCCTTCCGCGAGGTATCTGTGAAGTGCGCTTGAAGTAGTGCCGACGAAATTGTCGGGTACTGCGTCGGCATCGGTCCAGCGGACCTGGGAGTGCTTGCGGGGTTCGCGGTTCTCGGGTTCGCCGGTCCATTCGTGGGCGGCGAATACGACGGTGAGGAAGCCATGGGGGGCTTCGACGCCCCAGGCGCCGTGGATGATGTGGGCGACCTTGAGGGACTCGGGCTTCACCGTGAGGCCGGTCTCCTCGTAGAGCTCGCGGACCGCGGTTTCGGTGATGGGTTCGCCCGGCTCGCTTTTGCCGACGGGGAGGTCCCACATGCCCTGGGCGAACTTGGCGTTCTCGCTGCGCTGGAGGAGGACGACGCGGTTGGTGGCCCTGTCGTGGACGATGACTGCGGCGACCAGCAGGGTCATGGATTCGAGCGCAGGATTCAGGGCCTTCGGCTGATCGTCGCTCCGCTGGATCACTGGGTTCCCTTCGTCGGACGGGTTGTCGGGCATGTTAGGCGAGCGCTTCGCGGGCGCGGCGGGCGAGATCGGCGGCGCCGGGGACGCGGCGGCGCTGGTAGACCGCGAGGGTGGAGCGGATCGAGGTGATCGCCTTGCGGGTGCGGTCGGAGGTCATGCCCTCCATGAGGACCAGGGCCTGGGCCCAGGCTGCGACGGCCTCATCGGCGCGGGCCTGGGCGGCGAGGCTGTCGCCGAGGTCGGCATGGGTGAGGGCGTGCACGCGCTTGTACTTCACGGGATCCCAGCGGGTGAGGGCGTCGCGGTGCTGTCGTTCGGTGCCGATGTGGTCGGCGAGATCGGTCAAGGTGCGGGCGGTGTGACTGGCCACGGTGCCCGCGGCGGGGCCGCTTACGCGGGAGTAGCTGGGCTGAGGGCCGGCGTCGCGGAGAAGGGCGTCTTCGGCAGCGAGCAGGGCCCGCGCGGCCAAGGGGTGCTCGTCGACGGCCGCGTAGGCGCGGGCGTGGGTGATGTGCAGGAGAGCCTCGGTCCGGCCGTCGACGTGGCCGAGACCTGTGCGCAGGGCACCTTCGACGAGGTCGACGCAGTGGCGTGGCTGCTTGAGGCTGAGGGCCTGGTGGGCGAGGGTGCGCATCATCCAGGCGGCGTGGCCGTGGGGGTCGGCTTCGCAGGCGAGTTGATATCCGACCTGGTAGTAGCGCTGGGCGGCGCCTTCGTGGCCGAGGTCGTGGTGCTTCCACCCTGCGAGGTAGGTGAGTTCGGCGACGGCGCCGAAGGCGGCCCGGCGTAAGGCTTCGCCGGGGAAGCGTCCGCGGAGCATGGGGGCGGCGGTATCGGCCAGGTAGGCGGTGACAGTTGTCAGACCGTGCCCGCCGCCGAGGCGCTCGTCGGCGGCGCTGAAAGCCGCAGTGATCTGGCGCACGACGTCCACGTCCTCCGCGCCGACCAGGGACGTGCCGGTGCGGGCGCGGAGCATGCGGGCGGTGGCTTCGTGGTCGTAGCCGATCGGCATGGCGACACCGACGCTGGTGAAGGCCGCGATGGCGAGGAAACGGCGGCGTTCGACGTCGGCCCGGCCCAGTTCGGTCACTGTGACGACGGGATCGGGGTCGGCAGGTATGGCAACGTCGGGATCGCGCAGGCCGATTTCGGTGAGCGTGACGGTCCGACCCGACCTGCGAGAAAGGGCCTCAACGAGGTAGTGGCCCGTCCGGCCCGTCGGTCGTGTGCCGTTGACCCAGTGGGAGACCGCCGACTTGTTGGTGTGAAGGATCTCGCCGTTCTCCGCAGCGATCCGGCGCAGGTCCCTGGCCAGAGCGTCGTACGTGCAGCCGATCCCTTCGATGACCTCACGCAGGGGGATGTTGGGTTTGCCGAGTGCCGCCATGACCTCCTCCGTTCCGAGGCTGTATACCGCGTATACGGGTTGGCCTCGTCCCCACCGTACCCACTCTGTGTGATGACGGTTTCACTTAATGACAGCCGTCCGGAGCGTCCGACCGCGACCCGGGCTCTCCTCGGGATTCCGGGCGGCCTTCAAAGTTCTGTAAGCCCACTCCGGGTTTGGGCATCCCTTTGCCGTGACCCGGCCGATCAGAGACGGAGACATGGTGACCAGCATTGACACCACGGCCATCACGGTCGAGCTGCCGGAAGCGTTCGATCAGCGCTGGAGCCGCTTGCCGGGCATCCGAACCGAGGGCCGGCGCATCTCGATCGACCCGGCCGAGTACTTCTTCCGCTTCGAGTCGAGCACGTGGCTCGTTGTCGACTGGGAGCTGGTCAAGGCCCAGCTCCTGAACGTGGACGAGACGACCGAGAGCGCGGTCGAGCAGCTCGCGCTCGACTTCGTCAGGAACCACGGTGAGTCCACCTCCCATGCGGCCCGGGTCCTGGCCACCGCGTACGAGGTGTACTCGTATCTGTTCCGCGACGAGAACCTCGACGGGCTCGGGCTGCCACAGATCACCGCCGATCACCTGCGGATGCTCCGCGAGGCGGCCACGCTCATGGCGCTCAACAAGGTCGAGTTGGACGGGCACATCTCCAACGTCGGCCCGTGCTGGTTCTTTCCCGCCGCCACCTCCGTCGTCTTCGATCTGGACGACGAGATGGGCGGGATGCTCGACGAGGTGTACCACGGCGGATGGTTCAACGAGCACCGCCGCATCGAGTCCATCAAGGCCCATGCCGCGCTCGGCGGGCGTCTGGTGCACGGCTGCCAGTCAGTGCCGGACCAGTCCGGCGGCGTCGTCGCCCCCTACGGTGCCTCGATGACGAACTTCCGCGACGACCTCGCCGCGTTCAAGGCGGACTGGATCAAGCAGGTCTACGCCTATCGCGTGACCTCCGTCGCGTAGCCCACCACCCGATCGGGCTCCGGGGCGGGCCGACGCCGTCCTGCCCGCCCCGGACGCCACCACCCCTCCCCGGAGGCCTCACATGATCACGAACCCCGGCACCGAACTCCTCGACAACCTGCTCACCGCGACCGGCCGGATCACTGCCGTACGGGAGGAGGTGCGCGTGTGGTCCATGTCCGGCGTCGAGCGCGTGACCTTCCCAGACGGCAGCACGGCCGTCTTCAAGTACGCCAAGAAGCCGTTCGACCGCGAAGACCGAGCCCTTCGCCTGGCTCGCGCCCTCGGCGTACCCGTCCCCCAGGTCCACGCCTCCGCCGTCCTGGACGGCTGGCTCGGCATGCTCATGGAGGACCTCGGACCCTCCGTCCGCGAGGCCGACGATCTCGACGGCGTCGCCGCGGCCGTGGTCCTGCACGGCACCCGTACGGCTCACGCCTTGCCGGTCCTCGACCAGGAGCGGCTGCGGACGCTGCCGACCCGGGCGCTGGAGCATCTCGAACGGCTGCGCAAGGTCGACCGGTGGCAGGACGCCGACGACGTCGAGGACGCGCTCGACCGTATCGCCCGGGCCGCCGATGCTCGCTCGACCGGGGCGACGACGGCGCCCTTCGGGTGGGTGCACTCCGAGTTCCACCCCACCAGCCTCCACATCGGCGAGCTCGGCTGGCGGCTGCTCGACTTCGCCCGCGCCTTCACAGGCCCCGGCCTGCTCGATCTCGCCGGCTGGCACGGCACCATCGAGCCTCCGCACCCCGTGCGCCTGCGCGTGTTCCTGGAGCAGTACGTCACCGCCGGCGGTACCCCCGACGCCCTCGCCCCGCGTGGCGGGCTCACCGCCGAGAACTGGGCGCTCGGCTGGCACCGCATGTGGGCCGTCGAATGGTTCATGGAGCAGGCCATCCGATGGATCGACGACCCGGCCACCGACCCCGCCTATCTCAAGGCGGTCCGCCGCCATCTGGCCGATGTCCTTCGACTGCAGGAGATCTGACGTGCTTGCCGCCCAGGCGTCCCCGTGGCACACCCACGCCCTCCAGCGCATCGCGGCCGGGCCCGCCGAACCCCTGACCCCACCCGTCCAGATGGCATGGACCACGCGACCCGGCCAAGGGCCGGGAGCCGAGATCCTCGGCCCCGATCTGCGCGGCGAGCACCTCTTGGAACTCGGCTGCGGCCCCGGCCACAACGCCGCCCACCTCGCCAACCGCCAGGGTGCTCACGTCACAGGCGTCGACCTGGTCGGCCTCCAGGTCCGCCGTGCCCGCTTCCACTACGCACGGCTGAACCGCCTCGGCTTCGTCGCCGACCACGCCCTGCACTACCTGTATGCCTCCGACGAGCAGTTCGACGCGATCTACTCCGTCTTCGGCGCCGTAGGGATCGTCGCTCCCGAGCTCCTGCTGCCGGCCATTGCCCAACACCTCATGCCCGGCCGAGTGCTCGCCTTCTCCGTTCCGCACCCGCAGCGCGAGGGTCACAGCCCTTCCGGCGACGATCGGCCCCGCCGCGACTTCGTCGCCCTCCCCGACCGCACCCGGCTCCCCATCGCCCGCTGGGAGTTCGGCACCGACCGCTGGGACAAGCACCTCAGCCGGGCCGGCTTCCGGCTCACCTCGGTTCAGGAGTTCCACGACTCCCGCACGGGCCGCCGGCCTACCACCCTGCTGATCCGCGCTCGCAAGCTCTGACCGGTCATTCGCCCGGCTTCCTGGGAGGAACCGATGCGCCCGCCCTACCTGCTCCTCGACATCGACGGAGTCCTCATCCCCTTCCCCGACGCGGACGGCTCGACCCCGGCTACCCATGCCCGCCACGATGTCGTCCCTACCGGCCGGAGTGCCGACGACCCGGTCACCGTCTGGCTCGACCCCGACCACGGTCTCGCGCTCATGGACGTGATCGGTACGGGTCTTGTCACGCCGGTCTGGTGCACCAGCTGGCGACAGGACGCCACCACCCTGATCGGCCCCCTCCTCGGTCTCCCGCCGCTGCCACACGTCGACCTGCCGCGTCCCCGGATCACCACCAGCCACCCCAACGGCTACCTCTGGAAGCGCGACCACGTCGACGCCTGGCTGGGCAACGCCCCCGCCGTCTGGATCGACGACGACTTCACCGGCCTCGACCACGCCTGGGCGGCGGAGCGCACCACCCGTGGCGCGGCAACCTTGCTGATCCAGCCCGACCCCCGTGTCGGGCTTCAGGTCGAGCACTTGACCGAGGCTCGGACGTGGATGGAGGAACTGCCCGGGCCCGCGAGGGGCGGAAGCCCGCCGAGCGGGTTCAGCTCGTCCTCGGACACACGAACGACGGCACCCGGGCCGCCGTAGCCGCCGTGGCGGTGGGGCGGACCGGGTGCGGTCGGCGGTGCGGGTCGGCGCGGGGGCCGGCCGTGGGGAAGAAGGTCAGGCCTTCTTCGTCTCCCAGAAGATCTTGTCGACCTCGGCAATGAGGTCCAGCGCCTTCTGGCCCGTCGCCGGGTCGGTGGACGCCTTCGCGGCCGAGAGGGCCTTGAGGGTGTCGTTCACCAGCTGGTGCAGCTCCGGGTACTTCTCGAAGTGCGGCGGCTTGAAGTAGTCGCTCCAGAGCACCGAGATGTGGTGCTTCGCGAGCTCGGCGCGCTGCTCCTTGATGACGGTGGCGCGGGCGCGGAAGTGGGGGTCCTCGTTGGCCTGGTACTTCTCCTGGACGGCCTTGACCGACTCGGCCTCGATACGGGCCTGGGCCGGGTCGTAGACACCGCAGGGGAGGTCGCAGTGGGCGCTGACCTTCACCTTGGGTGCGAACAGGCGGGAGAGCATGGAGCTGTCCTTCCTCGTGATCGTCTTCTCAAGAGGGGACATTACTCCGTGGGGGAGCGCTTTTCGCCGGTGCCCCTGGGGCTTACGACAAAAGTCCCGGGCCATCATGGGACCCCCGGCGGAACGTACCGTGGGGTGTGCCGGGGAAGCGCCGGACAGGAGCTGGGACGCGGAGGTGGCGGATGAGTGAGCCGGGGCGGGCGACACCGGCGCCGTTCGGGCTGGCCGAGGTGGCGGGGCCTTCGATGTATCCGACGCTGCGCCACGGGGACCGGCTGCTGGTGCACTACGGCGCGCCGGTGCGGCCGGGGGACGTCGCCGTACTGCGCCATCCCCTCCAGCAGGACCTGCTGATCGTGAAGCGGCTGGTGGAGCGGCGGGACGACGGCTGGTGGGTGCTCGGGGACAATCCGGGCGCCGAGGGCGACAGCCGGGTCTTCGGTACGGTGCCGTACGACCTGCTGCTCGGCCGGGTCCGGGCGCGGTACCGCCCGCCGGAGCCGGGTCAGCGCTCGCCGCGGGCGGCGGTCGGCTGGCTGCTCTCCGCGCTCCGCCCGGTCCGCTCGGTGCGTTCGGACCGTTCGGTCTCCAGGCGTTTGCGGGCCCGGTAGGCGGCCACGTTGGCGCGGGTCGCGCACCGGTCCGAGCAGTAGCGGCGGGAGCGGTTGGTCGAGGTGTCGAGATAGGCGTTGCGGCAGGGTGCCGCCTGGCAGATGCCGAGCCGGTCGACGCCGTACTCCGTCAGATGGATCGCCAGGCCCATCGAGGCGATCGCGGCGTATCCGGCCGTGGCGTTCGAGGGATGCTCGGCCAGATGCATATGCCAGTCGGGCCTGCCGTCGGCGTCGCGCTGATCGTGTCCCGAGATCTGCGGGCTGACCGGGAACTCCAGCAGCAGGGAGTTGAGGAGGTCGACGGCGCGGACCTCGTCGCCCTCGTCGGCCGCGGTGAAGACCGCCCGCAGCCGTCCCCGTACCGCACGGAACCGGGTCACGTCCGCGTCCCCGGCCCTGCGCGCGGCCTGGGAGTCCGGGCCGAACAGCTCCCGGATCGCCTCCACCGAGACGAGGGCGTCCTTGCCGCGTACGGGCTCCTCGGTGTTGACCAGACGTACGGCAGCTTCCGCGTAATAGGCCAGTTCCACTTGTAGTCCTTACCGGGTCGGTCTAGGGTCGGGGCGGGGGACGTAATGGGCGTTTCTCGTATCAGGGTATTACGGGTGTGTTCTGGAGGGAGAGCTTCCGTGTCGGAGACCGAAACGGGGCAGGTGACGGACTGGGCGGCCTGGCAGCAGAGCTGGGACCGCCAGCAGGAGTGGTACATGCCCGACCGCGAGGAGCGGTTCCGGGTGATGCTCGACATGGTCGAGGCCACGGTCGGCACCGAGCCGCGGGTGCTGGATCTCGCGTGCGGTACGGGAAGTATTACGGACCGGCTGCTGCGACGGTTCCCCGGCGCGACGAGTACCGGAGTCGATCTGGACCCCGCCCTGCTGGCCATCGCCCGCGGCACCTTCCACGGCGACGACCGGGTCGAGCTGGTCACCGCCGATCTGACCGACCCCGGCTGGACCGCGGCGCTGCCCCATGGCACCTACGACGCCGTCCTCACCGCGACCGCGCTCCACTGGCTGCGCTCCGGCCCCCTCGCCACCCTCTACGGACAGCTCGCCGGGCTCGTACGGGACGGCGGTGTGCTGATGAACGCCGACCGGATGATCGACCGCACGACCCCCCGGATCAACGCCGCCGAGCGCGCCCGCCGGCACGCCGCGATGGACCGGGCGAAGGGCGCCGGAGCCCTGGACTGGGCCGAGTGGTGGGCCGTCGCCGCCCAGGACCCCGTACTCGCCGGACCCACCGCCCACCGGTTCGAGATCTACGGGGAGCACGCCGACGGCGAGACCCCGTCCGCGGGCTGGCACGCCGAGACCCTGCTGGCCGCCGGGTTCGGCGAGGCCAGGACGGTGTGGTCCTCGCCGTCGGACGGACTCGTCCTGGCGATCAGATAGCCGGGGCGGAAACGACGGCGGGGGCGGTACGGAGAGTTCCGTACCGCCCCCGCCGTACACCGGGTCAGAGGACCTTCGACAGGAACGACTTGGTCCGCTCGTGCCGGGGGTCCGTCAGCACATCCCGGGGATGGCCGGATTCGACCACCTTCCCGTCGTCCATGAAGACCAGCGCGTCGCCCACCTCGCGGGCGAAGCCCATCTCATGGGTGACCACGATCATCGTCATCCCGTCCTGGGCGAGATCGCGCATCACGTCCAGCACATCGCCCACCAGCTCGGGGTCGAGGGCGGACGTCGGCTCGTCGAAGAGCATCAGCTTGGGCTCCATGGCCAGCGCCCTGGCGATCGCCACCCGCTGCTGCTGGCCGCCGGAGAGCTGCGCCGGATAGTGCTCGGCGCGGTCGGCGAGGCCGACCCGGTCCAGCAGCCGCAGGGCCCGCTCCCGGGCCACGATCCGGGACTCGCCCTTGACCTGCATCGGCGCTTCCATGATGTTCTCCACCGCCCGCATATGCGGGAAGAGGTTGAACCGCTGGAAGACCATGCCGATGTCGCGCCGCTTCAGGGCGACCTCGTTGTCCCGGAGTTCGTACAGTTTGTCGCCCTTCTGGCGATAGCCGACCAGCTCGCCGTCGACGTGCAGCCGCCCGGCGTTGATCTTCTCCAGATGGTTGATGCACCGCAGGAAGGTCGACTTGCCGGAACCGGAGGGTCCGATCAGACAGAAGACCTCCCGGGGAGCCACCTCCAGATCGATGCCCTTGAGGATATGGGCGGCGCCGAAGGACTTGTGGACGCCCTCGGCCTTCACCATGGCGTTCATCGGGTGCCTCCCGCGGCGGTGGTGCGACGGCCGGAGCCGGAGAAGAGATTGGCCTTGACGCGCTGCCACGGGGTGGGCGGCAGGGCGCGGTGCGAGCCACGGGCGTACCGCCGCTCCAGGTAGTACTGGCCGACGCTGAACACACTGGTCATCACGATGTACCAGAGGGACGCGACGAAGAGCATCTCCATCACGGCGTAGGAGGTCGAACCGATCTGGGAGGTGGTCCGCATCAGTTCGCCGTAGGTGACCACGTACACCAGGGACGAGGTTTTGAGCAGATTGATGAACTCGTTGCCCGTCGGCGGGATGATCACCCGCAGCGCCTGCGGCAGGACCACCCGGCGCATCGTCTTCGACTGGGTCATGCCCAGCGCCTGGGACGCCTCGGTCTGGCCCTGGTCGACCGAGGAGATACCCGCCCGGACGATCTCCGCCATATACGCGGCCTCGTTGAGGCCGAGACCCAGCAGGGCGCACATGAACGGCGTCATGACGTCCGTCATCTCGTCCTTGTAGACGCCCGGGATGTTGAGGTACTCGAAGATCAGCGCCAGGTTGAACCAGAGCAGCAGCTGGACGTAGACCGGGGTGCCGCGGAAGAACCAGATGTAGAGCCAGGCGACCGTACTGGTCACCGGGTTCTTGGAGAGCCGCATCACGGCCAGCACCACACCGAGCACCACACCCAGCGCCATCGCCAGGACGCTGATCCACAGGGTCTTGCCCGCGCTCTCGACCACCTGCTGGTCGAAGGCCATGTCGCCGACCGTGCCCCACTTGATGTCGCCCGTGGCGAACGCGTAGACCAGGGCGGCCAGCAGGCCGAGGACGACGACACCGCTGACCCAGCGGCCGGGATGGCGGACGGGGATCGCCTTGATCGCCTCGGGGGGCGGAGTGCCCTCGGGCTCCGCCTCGGCGACCCGGGCCCCGGCCGGGTCGGCGCCCGGGGTCCGGTCGGGCTTCGCGAACATGTCGGAGCGCGAGCTCTCGGTACTGTCAGTCACGGTGACTGCCCTTCTGGGGAGTCGTATCAGGAGTTACGAGCGGTACGGCGGACGCGGCGTCACTTGCCGCCGTTGATCGCGGCCTTGTCGATGGCCCCGCTCTCGGCGCCCCACTTCTTCAGCACCTTCGCGTACGAACCGTCCGCGATGATCGCGTCGACGGCCTCCTTGAGGGCGTCCCGCAGCGCCGTGTTCTCCTTGTTGACCGCGATACCGAACGGGCCGGCGTCGATCTGCTCGCCGACGACCTCGAAGGCGTTGCCGTTGTCGGCCTTGCGGGAGAGGTCCAGGGCGACCGGGTAGTCGTTGACACCGGCCGCGGCGCCGCCGGACTTGACCCGGGTCTGCGCCTCGGTGTCGTTCTCGAAGGGCTCGATCTTCACCGCGGGCTTGCCCGCGTCCTTGCACGCCTTCGACTGGGTCTGGAGCGCCTTCTCGTAGGTGGTGCCCCGCTGCACGGCCGCGGTCTTGCCGCACAGGTCCGCGATGGACTTGATGCCCTGCGGGTTGCCCTTCTTGGTGTAGACGGCGGTACCGGCCAGGAAGTAGTCGACGAAGTCGACGCCCTTGCCGAGCTTCTTGCCGTTCTCGTCCAGGCCCTCCTGGCGCTGCTTGTTGTCCGTGATGGACGACATGGCGATGTCGTGGCGGCCGGTGTTGAGAGCCGTGATCAGGCCGTCGAAGGAGCCCGATGTGAACTCGAACTTGACCCCGAGCTTCTTGCCCAGCTCAGCGGCGATATCGGGGTCCACCCCGACGATCTTGCCGTTCTCGACCGACTCCATCGGGGCGTACTCGGCATTCGTGCCGACCTTGATGACACCGGACTTCTGGTACTTCTCCGGCAGCTTGTTGAAGAGCGGCGCGCTGCTGGCCGCGCTGTCACCGCTGCCCTTCTCCTTCGAACCGCTGTCGGTCTGGTCACCGCAGCCGGTCAGCAGCAGCAGGGAACCGGCGACCGCGACGGCGCCGACCGCGGCGAACCGGGAGGAGCGGGACTTCCGGCACGGAGCGGCGGTCGAGGTGCGCATGAAGCGTGCGGTCATGTCGGGGATCCTCCGGAGTATCAGTGGGCAGCCACTTCTGGTCGCGTACGGGTCTACGGGTCGCGCACGAGGCGCGCACGGGTAGTGCGCGGGTCGCGTACGCGGCCGGGGCCGCAGGTCGCGTACGCGTCCCGGGTGCACCCCGGAACGGGTCTTCGAGCGGGTCTTCGACCGCCGCGACCTTGTGTGTTTTCGGCATCTTGCCATTCGGACGGGCACCTTCAGGGGCCCGCGCATGTCAAAATCGGATAACGGGAGACCCCCGACCCCCGCAGGCCGGTACCGAGCGACCGGACCATTCGCGGGAAACGTTCCTTCCCGCCGGAAGATCTGCGGCAGCGGGCCGGTCACGGCCGGTATTCAGTGCCGGAAACAGGCGTGTCATGATTTTTCCGTGTGAGGGACGACGTGTCGTATCGATTCAGGTCGCCTGGCGCGATATGGACTCGTCGTCCACGGTCACGTTCCGGTAAGAAGGACTCTTACACCCCTCATCCGGGGCTCAGGGCGCGTGTGCGGCGCGCCCGCGCGTGCGCGCTGCTTCGGCCGGGCGGTTCGGACCGCCGGGGCCGGGCCCGTACGCGGTGCCCGCTCACCCCTCCTCACCAGGAGCGGAAACCCTCAACCGATGAAGATTTAAGGGGTCAATCCACATGGCAGCGGAGATTGTCAATCCTCGCAGCGACAGCGAGACCACCGAAGCGGCCGCCGGTTCCGGCGCCGTTCCCGGGGGTGAGGGGGAGGCCGGTGCGGCGGCCCCCGAGGAGCCCTTCGATCCGGCGTTCGCCCTGCACCGCGGCGGGAAGATGGCCGTCGCGGCCACCGTGCCGTTGCGGGACAAGGACGATCTGTCCCTCGCGTACACACCCGGCGTCGCCAAGGTCTGCACCGCCATCGCCGAGCAGCCGGAACTCGTCCACGACTACACCTGGAAGTCCGGCGTCGTGGCCGTCGTCACCGACGGCACCGCCGTCCTGGGGCTCGGGGACATCGGCCCGGAGGCGTCGCTGCCGGTGATGGAGGGCAAGGCGATCCTCTTCAAGCAGTTCGGCGGCGTGGACGCGGTGCCGATCGCGCTCGCCACCAAGGACACCGACGAGATCGTCGAGACCGTGGTCCGGATGGCGCCCTCCTTCGGGGGGATCAACCTGGAGGACATCTCCGCGCCCCGCTGCTTCGAGATCGAGCGCAGGCTCCAGGAGCGGCTCGACATCCCCGTCTTCCACGACGACCAGCACGGCACCGCGGTCGTCACGCTGGCCGCGCTGCGGAACGCCGCGAAGCTCACCGGGCGCGAGCTGGGCGAGCTGCGCGCGGTGATCTCCGGCGCGGGCGCGGCGGGCGTCGCCATCGCCAAGTTCCTGCTGGAGGCCGGTCTCGGCGATGTGGCCGTCGCCGACCGCAAGGGCATCGTCAGCCGTGACCGGGACGATCTGACGCCGGTCAAGCGGGAGCTGGCCGAGCTGACGAACAAGGCCGGTCTCACCGGGTCGCTGGAGAGCGCGCTGGCCGGCGCCGACGTCTTCATCGGAGTCTCCGGCGGTACGGTGCCGGAGTCGGCGGTCGCCTCCATGGCGCCGGGGTCGTTCGTTTTCGCCATGGCCAACCCGAACCCGGAGGTCCACCCGGACGTCGCGCACAAGTACGCGGCCGTGGTGGCGACGGGTCGCAGCGACTTCCCCAACCAGATCAACAACGTCCTGGCATTCCCCGGGATCTTCGCGGGAGCGCTTCAGGTGCGGGCGTCCCGGATCACCGAGGGCATGAAGATCGCGGCCGCGAACGCCTTGGCGGACGTCGTCGGCGACGCGCTCGCGCCCGACTGTGTGATTCCCTCGCCGTTCGACGAGCGCGTGGCGCCCGCCGTGACGGCCGCCGTTGCCGCGGCCGCCCGCGCGGAGGGCGTCGCCGCCGGGTCGCCTCCCGCTGCGGGGTAACCCGCCTCCCGGAGCGCCCGCCCTTCGCGGAGCCGCCACCCGTCACGGGGCGCGTGCCCCCCAGGCCCTTTCCGGGCCCCGGGGCCCGCGCCCCTTCGGCGTTCCGGGCGCCCCCGCCGCCGCCGCTGGGCCTGCGGCCCGGTGATGGGGGACCCCCAGCGCCTTGGCTACCCGTGGCCGGGGTCCCGGGACCGGACGCGTCCGGCGCCCACGGGTGTTCGTCGGCCTGCGGGCCGGTGGGTGGTTGCTCGCGCAGTTCCCCGCGCCCCTGGATGCTCACAGCACCGCGCATGCGAAGTGCTTGGTCCTCCGGGCGAGGCTGTGTTTCGGGTGCACGCCGTCTGTGGCTTGTCGCGCAGTTCCCCGCGCCCCTGGATGCTTCCGCTTCGCGGTTGGGTGCGGGCCGTCCGTGGTTGGTCGCGTCCCTGAAAACCTTCCCCCCGTGGCGGGCTCCGGGACAAGGGACAAGCCGGGGTGGCGGTGGTCGGGTGGATGTGGGGTGGCCCCCGCAGCCGTCGGCGGTAGGGAAGCGGTCAGCGTTTCCAAGGAGCCGCGCACCGCCGACGGCGAGGAGGTCACCCCGGAGCCGACCGGCCCCACCCGCGCCAAGCAAGCACCCGCGCAAACCCCCGGAGCAACGGCCACCCCCACCACAGCCCCGCCGGCGACTGAGGCGCAGAAGCAACCCGCAGCCCGCGGGAAACCAGGAACCCGCAGCGGGAGGCGTCCGTCACGTGTGGGGCGGGTTTCTTCGGGGTGCCGCGCGGCCTATCGTCGGGCGCATGTTTGCCGCCTATGCCGCACATATCGACCGTGACAACCCGCTCGACGGCCTCCGGCTGGGGGAGCGGCCCGAGCCCGAGGCGCGGGACGGGTGGACCACCGTCACCGTCAGGGCCGCGTCCCTCAACCACCATGACCTCTGGTCCCTGCGGGGCGTCGGCCTCCCCGAGGGGAGGTTGCCGATGATCCTGGGCTGCGACGCGGCCGGGGTCGACGCCGACGGCAACGAGGTCGTGCTGCACTCCGTGATCGGCCAGTCGGGCCACGGCGTCGGTCCCCGCGAGCCGCGGTCCCTGCTGACCGAGCACTATCAGGGCACCTTCGCCGAGCGCGTCACCGTCCCGGTCTGGAACGTGCTGCCCAAGCCGCCGGAGCTGAGCTTCGAGGAGGCGGCGTGTCTGCCGACCGCCTGGCTCACCGCGTACCGGATGCTGTTCACCAACGCGGGCGTACGGCCGGGTGACTCGGTGCTCGTGCAGGGCGCGGGCGGCGGTGTCGCCACGGCCGCGATCGTGCTCGGCCGGGCGGCTGGGCTGCGGATGCTCGCCACCAGCCGTGACCCCGCCAAGCGGGCCCGCGCGGTGGAGTTGGGCGCCGAGGAGGCGTACGAGCCGGGTGCCCGGCTGCCCCGGCGGGTGGATGCCGTGATCGAGACGGTGGGCGCGGCCACCTGGTCGCACTCCGTGAAGTGCCTGCGGCCCGGCGGCACCCTGGTGATCTCCGGGGCGACCAGCGGCGACCGGCCCGCCCATGCCGAGCTGACCCGGATCTTCTTCCTCGAACTCAAGGTCGTCGGCTCCACCATGGGTTCCAAGGACGAGCTGGAGGATCTGCTCTCGTTCTGCGCCGCGACCGGTGTGCGGCCGGTGATCGACCGGGTGCTTCCGCTGGACCGGGCCCCGGAGGGGTTCGCGCGGATGGCGGAGGGCGAACTGTTCGGGAAGATCGTCTTCACCCCCTGACGGCACCCCGGCCCCCGCCCCTTCACGTCAATCAGGGTTGACATCCCAAGGATGTCAATCTAGATTGACGGTTATGACTGAGGCAACCGATCTGGCCGAGCGCGCGGGCGACCGCGACCCCCGGGTAGGGCTGCGGGCGGTCGTCGCGCTGCGGCGGCTGCTGGAGCAGCTGGAGGCCGTCCAGGTCCGCAGCGCCCGCAATCAGGGCTGGTCGTGGCAGGAGATCGCCGCGGAGCTGGGGGTCAGCCGGCAGGCCGTGCACAAGAAACACGGGAGGCGTTGATGTTCGAGCAGTTCACCCAGGAGGCCCGTCGGGTGGTGACGGAGTCGGTGGCGCACTGCGAGCGCGCGGGCGCGGCGGCCGTCACCGAGGAGCATCTGCTGCTGGCCCTCCTCGACCAGCGGGGGACGCGTACCGACTTCGCCCTCGCGGCTCTCGGGGTCGCCGACCGGCGCGACTCCGTGGAGTCCGCGCTCCACGACGCCCGGCGCCGGGGCGGGCTCACCAGGACCGAGACGGAGGCGCTGGCCGGGCTCGGGATCGATGTGGACGAGGTGGTGGCGACCGCGGAGGCGGCGCACGGCCGGGGCGCGCTCGCCCCGGCCGGGTTCGTACGCCGCCGGATGCTCCCCGCCCGCCGGCCCTTCTCCTCCGCCGCCAAGGAGATCCTGAAGAAGTCCCTCCGGATCGCCGTGGGCCGCGGCGACCGGAGGATCGGCGGCGAGCACCTCCTGCTCGCCCTGACGGCGGGCGCCGGTGTGGTCTCCGAGGTCCTCGCCGACCACGGCGCGACCTACGCGACGGTCGAGCGGGCGATGTTCGGGGACGGCGGTACGGCCGGGGGCGCCGTGCCCCGTACCGCCTGAGCCCCCTCGCGACCGCCTGAGCCTTCTCGCCCGGATCCGTTACGCGTCCCGCCGCCCGGTGTCACCCGGCCGCGCGGTCCCCGGCTCGGCGTTCCCCGGCTTCGGGGCCCCGTGCAGCAGCGCCGAGATATGGGCCGCCGCCGTCGACAGATGGCGGCGGGCCTCGCCGAGCTGGGACTCCGTGACTCCGTGGTCGCGTGCCGCGTCCCTGATGTCGTCGCGGAAACGGTCCAGCAGCCGTTCGAGGTCCCGCGCCGGGTCGCCCGTCGTGGCCAGGTCCTCCGGCCAGACCGGCGGCGCGGGCTCCGACGCCTCCTCCGGTCCCGGCCGCCGCGACGACTGTGTCGGAGGCGTCGGCTCCGCCTGCTCCGTCTGTTCCGCCGGCCGGGACGGCTGGGGTGTCCACGGAGCGCGCGGCAGTCCGCCGAGGTGGACGGAGAGCCGGGTGGTCAGATCCGTCAGCCCCTCCTGGAGGCCCGTCGGCCAGTCGCCCCGCGCGACGTGCTCCTGCACCTCCTGGGCGATCCTGGCGACCTCCGTACGCGCCTTCTCCTGGGCCTCCTTGGCCTGGCGGCGGGCCTGGCCGGCCTCCTCGCGGGCCTTTCTGACCTGCTCCTGCCACTCGTGGGTGGCCTTGCGCCACTCCTCCTTGGAGGAGTCCGAAGCGGACTTCGTCCGGGAGGTGGCCGCGCGGACCTCGTTACGGAGCCGGCCCGCCGCGCCGCGTACGTCGTCCCGGATCTCCGCCGCCAGCTCCGAGACCGAATCGCGGATCTCCCGCTCCAGGTCGTCCAGTTCGCCGCTGCGCCCCGCCAGCTCGGCCCGGCCCGCCTCGGTGATCGAGTAGACCTTGCGGCCCCCCTCGGTAGCATGGGTGACCAGGCCCTCGGCCTCCAGTTTGGCCAGCCGGGGGTAGACCGTGCCCGCCGAGGGCGCGTACAGCCCGTGGAACCGCTCCTCCAGGAGGCGGATTACCTCGTAACCGTGGCGCGGCGCCTCGTCGAGGAGCTTGAGCAGATAGAGCCGCAGCCGGCCGTGGGCGAAGACGGGGGGCATGTCAGAGCACCTCTTCCTGGGCTTCCCGGGGCGCCGGCCCGGATCCGGTGGTCCTGTCCGTCCCCCCTGTCGACGGCGCGGACGGCGCGGACGGCGCGCGCAGCAGCGCGATGGAGCCGGACACGGTCGTCGCCTTCAGGGACCCCGTCCCGGCGCCGAGCGTTCCGGTGACCTTCTTGGCTCCCCATTCCTCCTGGATCCGCAGATCCTCGAAGGCGCTGGAGACCGCGCCGCCCGCCGTCTCCGCGCTGACCTCGGCGTCCGCCGGGTGCGGCAGCCGGATCGCGACCTCCCCCGAGATGGTGGTGAGCGCCAGATCGGTGGGCCCGGCGGGCTCGGGGATCCCGGCGGGGCCGGGGATCCCGTCCGGCTCGTCCCGGTCGCGCGTCGCGAGGTCGACGACCAGGTCGCCGCTGACCGTCTCGGCCCGGACGCTGCATCCGGCGCCCTCGATGACGGTCAGATCGCCGGAGACCGAGTTGAACCGCAGCCGGCCGGTGAGGGACTGGGCCTCCAGGCTGCCCGACACGGTCTCCGTGGTGACCGGTCCCGAGAGCCGGACGAGCGTCGTCTCCCCGCTGATGCCCCGGACGCTCGTGGCCCCGGTGATCCCGGAGACCACCGCGCCCGCGCCGACGGTGCCGACGTCCACGGTCGCGCCCGCCGGAACGGCCAGGGACACCACCGCCCGCCGATGCCAGCCCTTGCGGTCCAGCCACTTGAGCCAGCTCTTCCACGGCAGATCCGCGTAGGCCACGGTCAGCCGTCCGTCCTCGTGGGTGACGATCAGCGGCGGGCCCTCGATCGCGGTCACCTCCAGCCGCGCGGAACCCTCGTCGGTCCCCACGACGTTCACCGTTCCGTTGACGATCCGCACGTCGAGCGCGGTCACGGGGGCGTCGAAGACGAGCCGGCGCGGCTCCGTGACCTCCCATGTCGACTCCGTCATGACCTTGACCTCCCGTAACGGCCGACCTCTGCCGGGCAGACGCAATATATCGCGTTCGTGCGTGAAGACGCTATATCGCGTCTTGGGGTTGCCCGGCGCCCCCGCCGTGCCCCGCCGTGCCCGGCGGCCGGGCGGCGACCGGGCGGCGACCGGGCGGCGACCGGGCGGCGACGCGCGCCCCGCCACCGTACGCAACCGGTCAAAACGGGATGAGTGGCCTAGCGTGAGGAGTATGAACGCGACAGCCGTGGGCGCTCTGCTCCTGTGCCGGGCCGAGTCCTCAGCCGTACGCTCGCCCGCCCAGCTCCTGCGCGAACCGCAGCTGCTCGTTCCGGCGGGCGCCGAGTGGAGCGCCCTCGTCCCGGAGGGCGCCGCCTGGCAGGACGGCGAGCCCGTCGACCGGGTCGTGGCGGGCTGGGCCGTAGCCCTGGCCGTCGCGGTGGGCCTCGGCAGACCCGTACTGGCGCTCTGGTGGGACACCGAACGGGCCGGCTTCACCCTCGCCTCGGGCTTCCGCCGTCCCGTCGGCTACGTCTGGCTCGCCGACGGCACCCCCGTCGGCGAGGACGAGGCGATCACCACCTTCGCGGCCCGGCTCGGCCTGGACCCGGTCATGGACGTCCAGGCGCTGGCCCCGCTCACCCGGGAGAACCGGGACGTGGACGGCGCCGACCGGCTGCGCGGCCTGGTCGCCGTGCTCTCCCGCGCCGGACTCGAACTGCCCCCGGGGCTCGTCCCCGGCCGCACCCCGGCCCGGCTGCACGCGGTCGCGGCGGCGCGCGGCGCGCAGACCGTGGAGTGGGCGGGCTGGCGCGACGCGGTACGGACCGAGCTGCACGCCGTCGAGGAGAGCTTCGACCACTGGCTCCGGGAGCCCCGCGACCGGACCACGCCCAAGGTGCTCGGCGCGGCACAGATCGCGGTGGGGGTGCCGCTGACCGTCTGGGGCCTGCGCCGGGGCGCCGGCGGCTGGGCGGTCGCGGGGGCCGTGCTGGCCGCCCAGGGCGCGCTGCTCCTCGCCTACGAACGCAGCCGCACCCGGAGCGTCTGACCCCGGGGGCGGCGCCGGCGGAGATCCGTCGTCGTCGCCGACAGCGGCCCGCCGGTGAGCACCGGCCGGCGCGCGCTACTCGTCGTCGTCCTCGTCGTCCAGACGGGCCAGCCATGTCGCCAGGCGTTCCACCGGGACCTCGAAGTCCGGGTTCAGGTCGACGAAGGTCCGCAGCTGTTCGGCGAGCCACTCGAAGGTGACCTCCTCCTGGCCGCGCCGCTTCTCCAGCTCCTCGATACCGCGATCGGTGAAGTACAAGACATGCTCCCGGGACGGATGGGGGACTACCTCTTCAGGTTACGGCCGCACGGCCCCGCGACCGGACGGGGTACCGGGGTCGTCGCCTTGGCTGTGGGCCTTCGCCCGGGTCTCCACCCAGGTCCTGCGGCGGCTCGGCGGCCCATCGCCCGCGGCGATGCCCTACGAGGCCCTGTCCTCCCGAAGCTGCCGCGAAGTGACAAGCAGCTCTCTGCAGCAAGGCGGGGGTGTTCTTGTCCGGCTTTTCGATTTTCCGGGGTCGCTGAGCGGGCGGTTCCGCGAGGTAGCTGAACCGGGACCGGCTCGCGGAGGCTGTGGTCGTGCGCTGTCGGGGCGACCGGATGGAGCCGCCGACGCCGGGACGCATCGCCCGCCTGGTCGGATCGGCGGTCACCACCTTCGAGGAACGGTTCTGCGCGGCCACCGTGGACCGGCTGTCGGCGGCGACCCGTTCCCGCCTGGACGACCTGGTCGCCGAGGACACCAGCGGCGAGGAGTCGGCGGGCGGCGGCGTTTCCTTCTTCTCCGAGTTGAAGGCGGACCCCGGCGCGTTGGGCCTGGACGGTCTCCTGGCGGAGGTGAACAAGCTCCAGCGGGTGCGCGCGCTGGAGCTGGCACCGGAACTGTTCGAGGACGGGTCGGAGGCGCAAACCGTCCGATCGGCGGCGGCCGGTGCGGCCGGGTCGGCATCCTGAAGACCTGTACCCCCGGCGTGTGTGGCAAGGGCGGCCGGCGCGAGGAAGGATTACCAGCGCAGAAGCCGGCCGGTGGCGGCGACGTCGGCCCGAGCGATGTCGATGGTGCGCTGGACGAAGTCCATGGGGGTGCTCCGAAAGGGTGGGAGGTGGGCCGCCTTGCGGGTGGAATTCGTGCGCCGCGCAGTGCGGGGCGGGCCGGTCGGATGGTTGATCCGGCCCGCCCCGTTGTGCTGCCCGGCTTGTGGCGCGCCCTTGGGGTCAGAAGGGCTTGGTCGGCAGGTACTTGCCGTCCAGGGTGATGACGGCGCGCTCGCCTCCTTCGGGGTCGGTGACCTTCTTCACGTCGAGCTTGAAGTTGATCGCCGAGATGATGCCGTCGCCGAACTCCTCGTGCACCAGGGCCTTCAGGGTGGTGCCGTAGACCTGGAGCATTTCGTAGAAGCGGTACATGGTCGGGTCGGTCGGGATGCGGTTCGCCATCGAGCCGCGGGCGGGGATGGTCTGGAGAAGCATGACCGCGTCCTCGTCCAGGCCCAGCAGCTCGGCGACGGCCTTGGCGGACTTCTCCGGCAACGGGTGCTGGCCCAGGACGGCGGCGGTGGTGAAGGCCACCGAGAGTCCGGAGACGTCGGCGATCTGCTTCCAAGAGAGGTTCTTGCGGGTCTTGGCCTCGACAGCGGCGTCGGCCAGGGTCTGGCGGACGGTGGGGTCGAGCTGGGCGTGCACCATGATGAGTACTTCCTTCTGTGTTGGTGGACCGCTTCCGGGCAGGGCAGGATGCGGCGCGTAGGCGGGGCTCCCCGGCGCGGAGTCGCGCAGGGAAAGCGGAGGCAGGGCCTGGATCAGGCGGTGGCCGCGGAGCTGTCCGTCAGCAGGTCCTCGACGCGGCCGGTGCCGATGTCGTAGACCCAGCCGTGCAGAGTGACCTTCTGCTCCGCCAGGGCTCGGGCGACCGATGGGTGAGTGGCCAGGTTCGTCAGTTGCGCGAGCACGTTCTGCCGTACCAGGGCGGGAACGTCACCGGCGGTGGTGCCGGCCCGGGAGGCATCGGCGTGCCGCAGCCAGGAGGCGACCGCCGGAGCGCCGCTGAGGTCGTGCCCCTCGGCGAGGGCGGTCATGGCACCGCACGCGGAGTGACCGCAGACGACGATGTCTGACACCTCCAGTGCGGCGACGGCGTACTCGATGCTTGCCGCCACCCCGTCGGCGCCGGGACTGTGGGCGGGCACCAGGTTGCCGGCAGTACGGATCACGAAGAGGTCGCCCGGTTCGGTGCCGGTGATCAGCTCGGGGACGACGCGGGCGTCGGAGCAGCTGATGAACAAGGTATGCGGCGTGTGATGCGTGGCCAGATGGGCGAAGAGCTCCGTCTTGGCCGGAAAGACGGTCCGCTGGAAACGGGCGACGCCCTCGGCAAGGTCCTGCATGGTCACTCCCTTCGGGTGGTTAGCGGCCCTTGCGGGCTGCTGAGAACCACCATGCATGACCTGGTCCTATAGTGTCCAAGAGCTGAAATCGACAGCATCTATTGCTCTCATCTATAGTTTTGCTATGGCCGCCCCTGAACTGCGTCATCTGCGCTACCTGCTCGCCGTGTCCGAACACGGCAACTTCACCCGCGCCGCAGAAGAGCTCCATATCTCGCAGCCCACGCTCTCCCAGCAGATCAAGCAACTGGAGCGGACCTTGGGCGTGCAGCTGCTGGACCGCACCGGCCGCACGGTACGGCTCACCGACGTCGGCGCCGTCTACACCGACCACGCCCGGCGCGCGCTGCGCGACCTGGCCGCCGCGGAACGCGCGGTCCACGATGTACAGGACCTCTCCCGCGGCCACCTGCGCCTGGGCGCCGCCCCTACCTTCTCGGCCTACCTCATCGGTCCGCTCACCGCCGAGCTCCATGACCACCACCCCGGCGTCCAGCTCTCACTGACCGAGACGACCCAGGACCGCATCGAAGCCGCCCTGCTCGCCGACGACCTCGACCTCGGCATCGCCTTCACCGGACCCCACTCGCCCGGCATCACCCCCACGCCGCTGTTCACCGAGACCCTCAGCCTCGTCACGGCCACCCAGCGTCCCCACGCCGGGCCGGCTCCCGTACCCGTACGGGCCCTCGAAGACATTCAACTCGCCCTGCTACGGGGAGACTTCGCCACCCGCACCCATATCGACGCCTACCTCGCCAGGCACCAGGCCACCCCTCGCATCGCGGTTGAGGCCAACTCCGTCCAGGCCCTCACCGAAATCGTCCGGCGCACGCCCCTGGCCACCGTCCTGCCCAATGCCATCACCCACGACCACCCCCACCTCACACCCCTTCCTCTCGACCCGCCCCTGCCGTCCCGCACCGTCACCCTCATTCACCGCGAAGGCGCCTACCGCAGCGCCGCCACCCGCGCTTTCACCGAGCTCGTGCACAACCTCATCCACACCCGCGGCTACACCCCGCCCACGTGATCCGCGAGGCAGGGTCTCTCGCAAACAGCCCTTTGTCCGAGCAAGATCGGAAACGGGCCGCCGGACCGCTACCGAGCCCGCTTCCGTTCTCAGAACCCGTTCTCACTCGAAAGCCGCACGAACCCCCTTCTGAGACTTGCATGGTGCGAAAATCCAGGCTGATGACGGACCCTCAGCAGCCCTCCCCGACCGGTCGGCCGGACGTGGACGACGTCGAAGCGCACGCCCGTCCGAAGTGCGAAGCCCAGCCCGGCTCGCCGTGCCGCCCGCGCCCGCCGGGCGCGCCGCCGACGGGCTGCTCGCCGGGATCGACGCGACGAGCGGTACGCCGCCGGCGGAAGCCGGTCGCACCGGGACTCGGTGATCGCCGCGTGGACGGAGGCCCTGCCGCTGCTGCCCCGGCACGACCCGGCCGGGCCGGGGTCCTCACCCGCCTCGGCCGGCGCCTCGTCGAACGCGGCGTCGACAAGGACGAGCCCGGCGACATCCGGACCGCCGTACGGCATCTGCGGGGCGCCGACGACGTCCTCGCCGGGCTGGTGGCCGCGGAACGCGACCGCGTACACCGCCTGTCCAGGATGCCCGGAGCCCGCGCGGCCGAGGAGTCCCGCGCCCTGGAGGACCTCCTCCGGCCGATGTGGCCGCCGACCCCTAGGTGAGCCCCGACTCGCCCCGTACGACCGAGGGTTGACGAGGTCGGTACCCCGAGGTGGACGCGGTGCCCGCGACGGTGTCGGAAGGATGGCCGACGACCGATCATGGGAGGAACACAGTGAGACCAATGCAGTCCGCCGCGTCCGGCTCCGGGCCCCGCCGGGGCCGGCGCCCGCTGTCCCGGCGCGGAATCCTCGTCGCCGCCGGGACCGCACTCGCCCTCGCGGGCTCCCTCTCCACCGCCACCGCGGCCCCCGGCCCCGGCGCGGTCCCGCGACCCGGAGGAACCCCGTCCGGGGCCGCCACGGTGGAAGGCTTCTGGCGGATGGACGGCTACGGGACCGTCGTCTCCGTGCGGGGCCGGGACATCCAGTTCTGGGACACCACCGCGGTGAGCTGCCTGCCCGGACTCGCCGCCAGGAGCGGGGGAGCTACGGGCCCCGGCGGCGCCGTGCGCTTCGACGCCGAGGAGTTCTCCCTGACGGTGACGCCCCGGGCGGGCGACCGCGCGGGGCTGCGCGTCCACGGCTCCCTGGGCACCCGCCAACTGCGCCGGATCGCCGCACTGCCGGCGCGCTGCGAACAGCCCCCGCCCACCGGTCCTGTGGCCACCTTCGACGTCTTCTGGCAGACCTTCGAGGAGAACTACGCCTTCTTCGAGCGCCGGGGCGTCGACTGGGACGAGGCGCGTGCCCGGTACCGGCCGCGGGTGCACGCGGGCACCACCCAGGAGGAACTGTTCGACATCCTCTCCGCGATGACCGCGCCCCTCCAGGACGCCCATGTCGCCCTTCAGGCCACCGACCTGGGCCGCTTCTCCTCCGGGCAGCGCGCCGGGACCGTCGACCCCGACGAGGCGTACGACGCGCGGGTCCGCGCCTTCGTCGAACGACGGAACCTCGGCGGTACGGCGCTGGAGAGCCATGCCCAGGGCGCCATCGGCTACGCCGAACTCCCCGGCGGAATCGGCTATCTGCGGATCAGCCGCTTCGGGGGGTACACACCCGGCTCCTCCACCACCGAGGCCGACGCCGCCGAACTCGACCGGGTACTCGACAGCATCGTCACCCGGGCCCGCACCAGCGGTCCCGCCGCCTGGCGCGGACTCGTCGTGGACGTCCGGGTCAACCAGGGCGGCAGCGACGAGCTGGGCCTGCGGATCGCGTCCCGGCTGACCGACCGCGGCTACCCGGCCTACCGCAAGGAGGCCAGGAACGACCCCCGCGACGACACCCGCTTCACGCCCCGGTACACCGCCCGGGTCGCCCCGGCGCAGGGAGTGCCGCGCTACACGGGACCGGTCGCCGTCCTCACCTCGGGAGCCACCGTCAGCGCCGGTGAGACCTTTGTGAAGGCCCTCGCCGAGCGCCCGTCGCCGACGACGCTGATCGGCGAGCCCACGCAGGGAGCCCTCTCCGACATCCTGCTCAGGTCCCTCCCCAACGGCTGGCGCTTCGGCCTCTCCAACGAGCGGTACACCACGCCGCGCGGCAACACCCACGAGGGCCCGGGGGTGCCGCCGCACATCACCGTCCCGGTCTTCACCCCGGAGGAGTTCGCCGCGGACCGCGACTCGGCCTTCGACCGCGCGGTGGGCTTGCTCAAGACCCGCCGCTAGGCTGCGCCGCTTCCGGGAGCCTCTGCCCGGTGGTTCGCCCGCGGCCCGGTCCGTGGCTTGTCGCGCAGTTCCTCGCGCCCCCGGGTGCTCCCCCTGTCCGTGCATGACGAAGGCCCGGCGCCTCCGTGAGGAGGCGCCGGGCTCTCGGGTTACCCCTAGCGGGAGGCGGCTACGCGTCGAAGACCTCTTCGACCAGCTGGGCCTGCTCCGCCTGGTGGCGCTTGGCGGAGCCCACCGCGGGCGACGAGCCGTGCGGGCGGGAGATCCGCCGCAGCCGCTCCCCGTGGGGGACGTCCGCGCCGACCGCCAGGTCCAGGTGGTCGATCAGGTTGAGCGCGATGAACGGCCACGCGCCCTGGTTCGCCGGCTCCTCCTGCGCCCACAGGTACTTCTCGGCGTTCGGGAACTTGGCGATCTCGGCCTGGAGCTCCGCGCCCGGCAGCGGGTACAGCCGCTCCAGACGGATGATCGCGGTGTCCGTGACGCCCCGCTTCTTCCGCTCCGCGTCGAGGTCGTAGTAGACCTTGCCGGAGGTGAAGACGACCTTGCGGACCGCCGCCGGGTCGACGGACTCGTCCCCGATGACCGGGCGGAACCCGCCGGTGAGGAACTCCTCCGTCTTCGACTGCGCGGCCTTCAGACGCAGCATCGACTTCGGGGTGAAGACGATCAGCGGCTTGTGGTGCGGGTTGTGCACCTGCCACCGCAGCAGATGGAAGTAGTTCGACGGCAGCGTCGGCATGGCGACCGTCATGTTGTTCTGCGCGCACATCTGGAGGAAGCGCTCGGGGCGGGCGGACGAGTGGTCCGGGCCCTGGCCCTCGTAGCCGTGCGGCAGCAGCAGGGTGACGCCGGAGGTCTGGCCCCACTTCTGCTCGGCGGAGGAGATGAACTCGTCGACGACGGTCTGCGCGCCGTTGACGAAGTCGCCGAACTGCGCCTCCCACATGACCAGCGACTCGGGCCGGGCCAGGGAGTAGCCGTACTCGAAGCCCATCGCCGCGTACTCGCTGAGCAGGGAGTCGTAGACGTTGTACCGGGCCTGCTCCTCGGTCAGGTAGAGCAGCGGGGTGTAGTCCTCGTTGGTCTCCTGGTCGACCAGGACCGCGTGGCGCTGGCCGAAGGTGCCGCGCCGGGTGTCCTGGCCGGAGAGCCGGACCGGGGTGCCCTCCATCAGCAGGGAGCCGATGGCCAGCGTCTCGCCCATGCCCCAGTCGATGGTGCCGTCCTCGACGGATGCGGCCCGGCGCTGGAGCTGCGGCAGCAGCCGCGGGTGGACGGTGGTGGTGTCCGGGATGTTGACCTGGGACTCGGCGATCCGCTTGACGACCTCCTGGGACACCGCGGTGGTCACGGCGACCGGGAATTCGGCCTGCGGGTCCGGGACCAGGGTCGGCGCCGGGTGGCTGGTGGCCTCGCGGACCTCCGCGAACACCTTCTCCAGCTGACCCTGGAAGTCCTGAAGCGCCTGCTCGGCCTCTTCGAGGGTGATGTCGCCGCGGCCGATCAGGGACTCGGTGTACAGCTTGCGCACCGAGCGCTTCTTGTCGATCAGGGCGACCATCTGCGGGTTGGTGAACTGCGGGTTGTCGCCCTCGTTGTGACCGCGGCGGCGGTAGCAGATGAGGTCGATGACGACGTCCTTGTTGAACGTCTGGCGGAACTCGAAGGCCAGCCGGGCGACCCGGACGCACGCCTCGGGGTCGTCCCCGTTGACGTGGAAGATCGGCGCCTCGATCATCCGCGCGACATCGGTCGCGTACATCGAGGAACGCGACGACTCCGGCGCGGCCGTGAAGCCGACCTGGTTGTTGATGACGACGTGGACGGTGCCGCCGGTGCGGTAGCCCCGCAGCTGCGACATGTTCAGCGTCTCGGCGACGACGCCCTGGCCCGCGAAGGCAGCATCGCCGTGGAGGGCGACCGGCAGCACGGTGAAGTCGGTGCCGCCCTTGTTGATCACGTCCTGCTTGGCGCGGGCGACGCCTTCGAGTACGGGGTCGACCGCCTCCAGGTGGGAGGGGTTGGCGACCAGGGAGACCTTGATCTGCTCGCCGTCGAGGCCGGTGAAGGTGCCCTCGGCGCCCAGGTGGTACTTGACGTCGCCGGAGCCGTGCATCGACTTCGGGTCCAGGTTGCCCTCGAACTCGCGGAAGATCTGGGCGTACGACTTGCCCACGATGTTGGCGAGGACGTTGAGCCGCCCGCGGTGGGCCATACCGATGACGACCTCGTCGAGGCGGGCCTCGGCGGCGGAGTCGATGACCGCGTCCAGCAGCGGGATGACGGACTCGCCGCCCTCCAGGGAGAACCGCTTCTGGCCGACGTACTTCGTCTGCAGGAAGGTCTCGAAGGCCTCGGCGGCGTTCAGCCGGCGCAGGATCCGCAGCTGCTCCTCGCGCTCCGGCTTGGAGTGCGGGCGCTCGACCCGGTCCTGGATCCACTTGCGCTGCTTGGGGTCCTGGATGTGCATGAACTCGATGCCGGTGGTGCGGCAGTACGAGTCGCGGAGCACACCGAGGACCTCGCGGAGCTTCATCAGGGTCTTGCCCGCGAAGCCGCCGACGGCGAACTCCCGCTCCAGGTCCCACAGGGTGAGCCCGTGCTCGGTGATGTCGAGGTCGGGGTGCTTGCGCTGGCGGTACTCCAGCGGGTCGGTGTCGGCCATGACATGGCCGCGGACCCGGTAGGAGTGGATCAGCTCGAAGACCCGGGCGGCCTTGGTGACGTCGTCGTCGTGGGAGGCGTCGATGTCCTTGAGCCAGCGCACCGGCTCGTAGGGGATCCGCAGCGCCTCGAAGATCCCGTCGTAGAAGCCGTTCTCGCCGAGGAGGGAGTTGGCCACGACGCGCAGGAACTCGCCGGACGCGGCGCCCTGGATGACCCGGTGGTCATAGGTCGAGGTCAGGGTCATGACCTTGGCGATGCCCAGCTTGTTCAGGGTGTCCTGGGAGGTGCCCTGGAACTCGGCGGGGTAGTCCATGGAGCCGACGCCCATGATCACCGACTGGCCGGGCATCAGCCGGGGCACGGAGTGGACCGTGCCGAGGCCGCCGGGGTTGGTGAGGGAGACGGTGACTCCGGTGAAGTCGTCCATCGTCAGCTTGTTGCTGCGGGCGCGGCGGACGATGTCCTCGTACGCCTGCCAGAACTCGAAGAAGTCGAGCGTCTCGGCCTTCTTGATCGCGGCGACGACGAGCTGGCGGTCCCCGTTCGGCTTCACCAGGTCGATGGCGAGGCCGAAGTTGACGTGCTCGGGCTTGACGAGGGTCGGCTTGCCGTCCTTCTCCGCGAACGACCAGTTCATCGACGGCATGGCCTTGAGGGCCTGCACCATGGCGTAGCCGATGAGGTGGGTGAAGGAGACCTTCCCGCCCCGGGCGCGCTTGAGGTGGTTGTTGATGACGATGCGGTTGTCGAAGAGCAGCTTCACCGGGACGGCGCGCACGGACGTCGCCGTGGGCACCTCCAGGGACGCGTTCATGTTCTTCGCCACCGCGGCCGAGGGGCCGCGCAGGGTGATCAGCTCGGGACCGTCCGAGGACCCGGCCGCCGGGGCGGCCTTCGCCGCGGGCGCGGCGGCGGGCTTCGCCGCGGCCGGAGCCGCAGCCGGAGCCGCGGCCGGAGCCGGGGTCGCGGCCGGGCTCGCAGCCGCGGCGGGCGCGGCGGGCGCGGCCTTCGCCGGAGCGGGTGCCGCGGCAGGGGCGGGCGTCGCGGCGGCCTGGGGGGCCGGAGCGGCGGGAGCCGTCTGCTGGGCGGCGGGCGCGGGGGCGGGGACCGCGGCCTGGGCCGGCGCGGCCTTCGCCGGAGCGGCCGCGGCGGCGTCCGCCGGGGCCTCGGCGGTGTTCTTCCCACCGGGCTTGTAGTCGGCGAAGAAGTCCCACCAGGCGCGGTCTACCGAATCGCGATCCTGGAGGTACTGCTGGTAGATCTCGTCGACGAGCCACTCATTGGCACCGAAGGCGGCCGCGGGGCCCTGGCCCTGCGTGCCTTGGTCGGCCGAAAAACTGGCGTTACTGGGGGACTGAGACGACACGGCGGCAACCGCCCTCTTCCGCTTCACAAGGTGATGGACAGCGGAAATAAAGGCTACGCCTCCTGAGGCCTCAGATGCAGGCCGGGTCGGTCATCGTCGCGTAAGTCACATCGAAACCCGGGTTTCATTGCGAGGAATGGCGGGAAACAACCACAGTTTGCCCATGCCTGGCCCGGCCCGGACCTCGGCCGGACCATGGCCGGGGAGATACCGGCCCACCGGCCGGAGGACCCCGCCGGGAGCGGGGAAACGGCTTCGGGCACCGGTCCGGACGGGTGACGGCCGCCACTGGATGGCATGGCCCTTGTCACGTACACGCACTCCGGCGCCGGGGGATTCGAACCCTACGTCAACTGACGGTGTACCGGAATTCCCGGAAGGGTGACCCGGATCCGGCAGCCCCGGGTGGATTCGGCCACTCCGATCCGCCCGCCGTGGAGATCGACCGCCCAGCGGGCGATGGCGAGGCCGAGCCCTGTACCGCCGTCGCTGCCCTTGCCGTGCGGAGCCGTGACCTCGCCCCGGTTGAACCGTTCGAAGACCCGGTGCCGCTCCTGCTCCGGGATCCCCGGACCCTCGTCGATCACCTCCAGGTCCAGCGACTCCGGCTGCTGCCCGCGCCGGGCCAGGACCGTGACCCGGCCGTGCGGCGGGGAGTGCCGCACCGCGTTGTCGATCAGGTTCGCCACCACCTGGTGCAGCCGCTCGGTGTCCGCGTACGCCGTCAGCTCCGGCGGCGAGACGTCGAGATGCAGATGGACGTCGGTCCGGGTGTGCCGGCCGGAGCCGGAGGCGAGCCCCCGGTGCGAGCCCGCCAGATTGGCCTCCTTCAGCACCCCCGACAGATACGGCCACACCTCGAAGCGGTGCGCCCGCAGCGGTACGACCCCGTTGTCGAGCCGGGACAGGTCCAGCAGCGTCTCCACCAGCCTGCCCAGCCGCTCGGTCTGCGTCAGCGCCGTCCGCATGGTCTCCGGATCGGCGGCCGACACCCCGTCCACCACGTTCTCCAGCACCGCCCGCAGCGCCGCGATCGGGGTCCGCAGCTCGTGCGACACATTGGCCACCAGCTCCTTGCGGTGCCGGTGCTCCGCCTCCAGGTCGTCCGCCATGCGGTTGATCGTGGAGGCGAGGTCGCCCAGCTCGTCACGGCGGTCGGCGCCCCGCACCCGGCGGGTGTAATCGCCGTGGGATATCCCCTTGGCGACCCGGGTCATCTCGTCCAGCGGCGCCGTCAGGCCGTGGGCGAAGAACTGGGTGATCAACAGCGTCGCGATGATCGAGAAGACCGTGATGAACCGCAACTCGGTCGAGGTCTTCAGGGCGACCAGCAGCAGACCCGTGGTGATGAAGACCGAGACCACGACCAGCGTGCCGAGCTTGGTCTTGATCGAGATGGGGACCGTACGGCGGCGCCGGGCCGCGCCCCCCGCGCCGGACCCGGGCGCCCGGCCGGGCCGGGGCCCTTCGTGGACCCCGCCCCGCCCGCCGCCCGTCCCGGTGCCCCGCCTCATGGGGCGGGCGTCTCCAGCGCGTAGCCGACGCCGTGGACCGTACGGATCCGCTCCGCGCCGATCTTCCGGCGCAGCGCCTTGATGTGGCTGTCCACCGTCCGGGTCCCGGACGCGTCGGCCCAGTCCCACACCTCGGCGAGCAGCTGCTCCCGGGAGAGCACCGCGCGCGGTGTGTTCGCCAGGCAGACCAGCAGATCGAACTCGGTCGGCGTCAGATGGACGTCGTCACCCCGGACCCGGACCCGGCGCTGGGCGTGGTCGATCTCCAGCTCGCCCAGGCGCAGGATGCCGCTGCGCGGAGTGACCGCCGCCAGCGCCGCCCGCTCCACCCGGCGCAGCAGGACGTGCACCCGGGCCGCCAGCTCGCGCATGGAGAACGGCTTGGTCATGTAGTCGTCGGCGCCGACCCCCAGACCGACCAGCATGTCGGTCTCGTCGTCGCGGGCCGTGAGCATCAGCACCGGGACCGGGCGCTGTGCCTGGACCCGGCGGCAGACCTCCAGACCGTCGAAGCCGGGCAGCATCACGTCCAGCACCATCAGGTCGGGCTGCCAGGCGTCCGCCGCGTCGACGGCCGCCGGGCCGTCGGCGGCGGTCTGTACCAGGAAACCCTCGGCCCTGAGCCGGGCGGCGATGGCGTCCACGATCGTCGAGTCGTCCTCGACGACCAGCACCCGTCGCTGCGCGCCGGGCGTGGCCGCGCCGCCTGCTTGGGTGGTGGTCTGTGTCTGTTCCATCGCCCGCCCCTGTAAGCGCTCTCGGGAGATTCACGCTCATTGTCGATCCGGTGTGTGGTTCAGCAGACTAAAGGCAGTGTCCGCGTCCCGGCTACGCAGGGCGAACGGCGAGGTGGACCACGTCCGGTACGCCCCGGGCAACCTGGATCTCTTCGGTTCTTACCCCGCTGAACCCGGCATTCCGCAATGCCGTGTCGAAGTCGGCGGACGGCTGGGCCGACCAGACCGCCAGCACCCCGCCCGGGGTCAACCGGGCCCGGCAGAGGGCGAGTCCGGCGGGGGCGTAGAGTCCGGAGTTGTCGTCCGTGACGGTCCAGTCGGGACCGTTGTCGATATCCAGACACAAGGCGTCATAGCGCTCGTCGGTATCCCGGAGATGGGTCAGCAGATCCGTGCGGAGGATCACGCTCCGGGGGTCGGCGAGCGCCGGTCCCGAGACGGCGCCGAGCGGCCCGGTCAGATGCCAGTCGACGATGGCCGCCTCGCGTTCGACGACGGCGATCCGGCCCCAGCGGGCGTCGGCGGCGGCGTGTGCGAGGGAGAAGCCGACACCCAGTCCGCCGATCAGCAGGGCGGGTCGCTTTTCGGACGTTCTCACCGGTGCGCGGCGGATATCGGCGGTGAGGGTTTCGAACGCCGCGTCGACGAGCCGCCGTTCGGACCGGCCGTCCGAGGTGTCCATCAGGAAGCATCCGTTGGCGATGATCTCGTGGTGATGGCCCCGCCGTCGCAGGACGACTTCGCCGTACGGGCCGTCGCGGCGGTCCAGGGTGACGGGTAGGGACATACAACCTCCGGTGTGCTGGGGGCGGACCGGGTCATCGTCGCCCGCGGGACGGGAATGTGCGAACGATTTCGGCCATGTACGGTGCCTTTGCCGGGCGGCGCCGGATTTTTCCGGGCGGTACGGCGCCGGAGCCGTACGGGAGCCTTACCGCCCGGCCGGGGCGGTAAGGCCGGTCCGCCCCGGCCGGTCGTCCCGGTCAGTCGTTCCGGTCAGCCGTCCCGGCGGCGCGAGCCCAGGAGGGCCCAGGCCGCGGTCCCGGTGGCGAACAGCGTCACGGCCGTCGCCCACGCGCCGGTCTGCGGGCCGGGCTGGACCGCCCAGCCCCACACCCCGGCGGCCCCGGTGTGCGCCTCGTCGGCCGGGATCAGGACGAAGTACGCCACCGCGCTGTAGAGCGCTGTCGGCAGCCAACTCGGCCCGGCCCCCGCGACCACCGCCGTCAGGAGCGTGAGCCCGACACCGCCCAGCAGATTGCGGATCGCCGCCGGGGAGCCGTAGACGTCGGGGCTCCCGGTCAGGGCCAGGGCGAGTCCGGCGGCGGCGAGCCCGGTGGCCCCGGCGACGTGCAGCAGCCGCGGCCACCACCAGGGCCGGGCGGCGGCCCGGTCCAGTTCGGCGCTCGGTGTGTGCAGGCCCGTGCCGACGACCGCGGCGGCGACCACCGGCGCCAGCAGGGTCAGCGGCAGCCGGTTCGCCGGGTCCACGACACCGTGCTCCCGGACGAGCCGGGGCTCCGCCCACGCGGTGACCAGGAGCGTCACCGCGAGGGCCGCGAACGCGACGGGCAGCCCGCGGGAGCGGCCGTACAGCAGGACGGGGGAGAGCGCCCGGCGCCGTACCGAAGGCGGTATGCGCGCGGGAGGGGTCCGGGTGGTCATGGCGCGGGCACCTTCCCGGGGGTGGCGCACGCGTCCACCGCGAGCCGCCGGGCCAGATAGCCGCGCGACTCGGCGGGCGTCATGGCCTCCAGCCGGGCGAGATGGCGCCGCGCGTCCGGGGTGACGGACCAGGACCACCGCTGTTCGTACGGGGCCAGCCACTGCCCCACCGCGTTGTCGATCTCCGCCGACCGCCGCCAGTCGGCGTCCGGGGCGTCGGTCTCCCGGGTGTCGCAGTGCCCCAGGAAGCTGTCCACGGCCCACCGGGCATACCCCTCCGGGTCCGTGAGCCGCCCCCGGAACACCTGGAGCACGGGGTCCGGGAGATGTGCCTCGCCCGCCGCCAACGCCGTATCCGGTTTGTCGACCCAGCGGACCGGTGCTCCGGGCACACCCCGCAGCCTGTCGTGCGCCTCGCCCAGCGCGGCGGCGATCTGCGGCCTCAGCCCGGCGTGCCGCGCCTCCACACAGATCCGTGGGGTGCCGTCGTCGCAAACCAGCCGGGTCAGCGCCGGGTCGGGGCGCCACAGGCCCTCCCCGGTGTCGGCCAGTACGGCCGCGCCGCAGACGGCGGCGGCCAGCGGGACGATCGCGAAGGCCCGGCGGCGGGCCGCGTACAGCAGCAGGGTGAAGGCGGCGAGTCCGCCGGTCCACAGCACGGACGCGGGGGTGTACCACCAGACCGGCTCAAGCCTTCCGAACGGGCCCTGGTCCGCCGGGTTGAGCAGGGACGCGACGCTCTTCCGGGCGCCGACGTCGTAGACGGGCAGCGTCAGCAGGATCCATGTGCCGATGCCCACCAGGGGCGGGGCGAGCCGATGGCCGACCAGCCGTCCGGCGACGAACCCGAGGACGCTCAGGGAGCCGATCGCGACGGTGTCGGCGACGGCCACCGAGATGTACGGGCCACCGGCGCTCGCGTACGGGGCGGTCGCCAGGATCACCGCGAGCAGCCCGGTGAGCTGGGCGGCGACCGGCCACAGGACGACCGGCGCGACCGCGACGAGGGCCTGTCGCAGCGGGCTTCGGGCCGAGGAGGCCCGAAGGCCGAGCATGTTGCGGCGCCGCTCCCGGCCGCCCTGCCAGCAGCCGGCCGCCGCCGCGATCGCGCCGCCTATGTGGACGCTCCCCACCCGCAGCAGCACGGCCCCTTCCGACCAGTACGTCTGCCAGTCGGTTCCCGGGTCCGCCTTCTCGTACAGCACGGCCGCGACGGCGATCGCCACGGCCGCGCCCGCCCACGGCCCGACCCCGCGCAGCAGCTCGGCGCGGAGGGGATGATCGCGCCGGACCCGCGGCCGGGGGCGCCGCGGTGGTCCGGGGCGCGGCGGCGCGGGGGTGTCCACAGTCGTCATGGGCTCGGCTCCGGAGTCGGGGAAGGGGTGGGCGGGACGGCGGGGGCGTGCGCCGCCCGGTGGGCGCGCAGGGCCGCCGTGTAGCCGCGTTCGATGGCGTTGCCCTCCTCGCCGGGCGCGTCCCGGCCGAGCGCCGCCAGCTCGCCGGGCGTGCCCCGGTAGGCGACGCGGCCCGACTCGACGACGGTGACGCGGGTACAGGCCGCGGCCACGTCCTCCACCAGATGGGTGGATACGATCACCGTCGCCGTCCGGCCCAGCTCCCGCAGCAGCGCCCGGAACTCCACCCGCTGCTCCGGGTCGAGACCCGCGGTCGGCTCGTCGAGCAGCAGCAGCTCGGGCTCGTTCACGATCGCCTGGGCGATACCCACCCGGCGCACCATCCCGCCGGAGAGGGTCTTCAGCCGGGCGTCGATCCGGTCGGCGAGGCCGACGCGCTCCACGGCGTACTCCACGGCGTCCGGGACCCGGTCCGCGGGCAGCTCCTTCAGCCACGCCACGTACGCCACGAACTCCCGGACCGTGAAACCGGGGTAGTAGCCGAACTCCTGCGGGAGATAGCCGAGCCGCCGCCGTACGTCCGTACGGTCGCGGCGGACCGACACATCACGGCCCAGCAGCACGACCCGGCCTTCGGCGGGCGCGGCGACCGTGGCCAGCACCCGGATCAGGGACGTCTTGCCCGCGCCGTTCGGGCCCAGCAGGCCGTGGACGCCGGTACCGAAGTCGAGGTCGACGGCGCGGAGGGCGACCGTACGGCGGTGGCGGACGGTCAGGGCGGCCACGTCGGCGCCGTCGCCGGTCCCGGCGGTGGGCGGACCGAGGCCGTCGGGGCGGATCTTCACACTCTCTCCACGTGATCGAAGGTCGAACGGCGCAGGACCAGCAGCCCGGCGCAGAGCACGGCGGCGGCGGCCCAGCCGCCCTGCGCCGCGGTGCCCAGCAGGGGCGCGAGCCGCTCGCCGTACCGTTCGGGCGCGGTCCCCACGGCGGGCAGCAGGGCGGCGGTGAGCCAGCCGCCCGTCAGCACGGCTGCGGCGACCGGCAGTCCGGTCCAGCTGCCGAGGGCGAGAACGCCCGAGGTCAGCGCCAGGGCGGGGAGCAGCCAGGCCGCCGCGCCGGGGGCGGTGCCGTCGGCGGGGAGCAGCGCGCCCGTCGCCGTCAGCAGCGTCACGCTCACCGCCAGGACCACGGCGGTACGGGTCAGCAGCAGCCGCAGCCCGCCGGAGGGTGTCGCGGCGGCGATCTCGTGCAGCGGGTCGGTGTGCCGGCCGTACGCGACGGCGACCCCGGCGGGCGGCAGCGCGGGCGCGAGGGCGAGCAGCAGGGGGCGGGAGGCGTCGAATCCGGCGCCGTACGACAGGGCCAGCGCGCCCGCGACCACGGCGACGACCGCCCCGAGCCACCCCTTGCCCACGGCGGGCCCGACGCCCCGCGCCAGGAGCGGCCGCCAGCGGGCGACCCGGGGGCTCCGGGGTGGACGCGGCCCGGCGGAGCCCGGGCGCGGGCCGGGCCCCCCGGTTGGCCGGGACGTCCGGGCGCCGGTGCCCGCCGGGGTGCGGTGGGCCGCGGTTCCGGGGGCGGTGTGCTTCCGGGCGCACCGGCCGGTCCGGGATCCGGTCGCCGCCCCGGGCGCGGTGCGTTCACCGGAACCGGCGGGCGCCGCCGCACGGTCCGTGATCCCGGCGAGCAGCGACGCGCGGACCGTCGCCAGCGCCGTGGCCGCCGCCGGTGTGGCGCGTACGGCCGCCGAGACCGCCGTCGCGCACCCGGCGCAGGTCTCGATGTGCTTCTCCACGGCCCAGGCGTCCGGTTCGCGGACGGTGTCGCGGGCGTAGGCGGCGGCGAGCGCGGCGTCGACGTGCCAGCCGTCCGACGGCCGCCCCGGCCTGGTTCCGTCGCTCATGCGGTGCCTCCCAAGGGGTGTGTGCCGGGGGCGATCAGCTCCAGTGCCGCGCGCAGTTCGCGCCGGGCGCGCGACGCGCGGGTCTTGACCGTGCCCTCGGGTATCCCGAGGACCCGGGCCGCCTCACGGGTCGTCAGCCCGTCCACGACCGTGGCCCGCAGCACCTCCCGCAGCTCCGGCGAGATCCGGTCCAGCGCGGCGCCCACGTCCCCGTACTCCAGTCCGGCGAGCACCCGCTCCTCGGCGGACGGCACGGCCGGAGCATCCGTTACGGGAACGGGGACCGGCGGCTCCGTACGGGCCAGGGCCCGCGAGGCGTCCACCAGCCGCCGGGCGGCGATCACCCACAGCCAGCCGCCCGCCTCCCCGCCCCGGTGGGACGCGGCGGAGCGCCAGACCGTGACGAAGGTGTCCTGGAGGACCTCCCGTACGGTCTCGGGATCCCGGCAGCGGCGGGTCAGCCGGGCGTGCAGCCAGCCGGCGTGCCGGTCGTAGAGCACGGCGAGCGCGTCGGCGTCACCGCGCGCGACGGCACGTAACAGGTCGGTGTCGGAGGGGGTGCCGTCCGGCCGCTCCGGGGTCTTCGGGCGTCGTGGTCTCACACCCCTCTATCGCGGGCCGGGCGCCGTCCGGTTCTCGCCGCCACCCGCGGGCCGCCGGGTCGTCAGTCGATCCAGACGACCAAGGCGTGCCCGCGCAGGGCCGTGGCCCGGAAAAAGGCGGCCAGCGGGGGATAGTGGCCGGTGAGGAGTTCGAGGGCGTACGGCTCGGACCACCGCGAGACCGGATAGATCTCCGCCGCCGTGAGATCCCCCGGGGCCACCCCCGCTATCAGCCCGGCGGGACCGAGCACGGCGAACGCGTCCGCGGCGATCCGCACCCGCTCGGGGGAGAGCAGCCGGGGCGGGCCGTACCCCCAGTCGTCGGCGCCCGGTATCTCCTCCTCCCCGTGGACCACGTCGACGGGGAACCCCCTGCGGCGCAACAGGAAGTCGAGGGCGTGCCAGGCCCGGTCCGTGTGGTGGCTGCGGGCGGTCGGCGGCAGCCGCTCGACGTCCGGCTCGGCCTCCAGCAGCCCGTCGACGTACCCCTCGGCCCACTCGGGATCGCGCAGCGCCCGGGCCGACTCGTCGGGCGTGAGGCGGACGTACGTACCGTGCATGCTCATATCCGGAGAGTAGGACAGGGCACTGACAACGCCCGGGGCGCTGTCGGTGGCCGGTCGTACCTTCGTGGTGACGCTTCCCGTCCGACCCGTCGCCGGCCCTCCGGAGTGCCCGTGCCTCAGACCGCCCGTCTTCTCCGTACCGTGCCCGCGCCCCTCCCGTTCACCGGCGCCGGGGACGCCCCCGTGGCGGAGCGGGCGGGTCCGGGCGCGCCTTGGCGGCTGACGCAGCGCTCGGACGCGGAGGTGGTGGTCGTGGACATCGCCCGGGAACCGGGGGCGACCCCCGCCGCCGAGGTCCGCTTCCCGGCGCCTTGGCCGCGCGCCGACGCCTCGTACGCCGTGTCGCCGACCGCCGACCTGGCCGTCTTCGCGGGCCCTGACGCCGTATGGGCCGTGGACCGGGCCGGGGACGCGGTGTGGGAGGTGAGCCACCCCGCCCGGCCCTCGTGGTCGGGCGGCGGATCGGTCGGCTTCGCCGCCGACGGGAAGACCGTCTGGGTCCATGTGGTGGCCGGCGGGAAGGAGGAGTGGCTGGTGGTCGACCCGGCCGACGGCACGGTCCTCGCCCGTGCGGAGACGGGAACCTCCGCCGCCGGCTCCGTCCACGTACCGCACCCGGACCCCGGGCAGATGGGCCTGAGCATCGGGGAGGGGCAGGACGGCGCGCCCCTGCGGTGGGGCCGCTGGAACGGCAGGACGCTCACGGTCGATTCCTACGGCGCCGACGACCTCGTCCTGTTGGCCGTCAGCCCCGGCGGCGGCCTGCTGCTGGCCGTCGACCACGACCAGAACACCGTCACGGTGCACCGCGCCGGGGACGGTTCGGTGGTGGGCGGCGTTCCGGCGGCCGAGGTCCCCGCGCACCCCGACGCCGACCCGGCGGACGAGGCGGACGACCCCGGACCGTGCTTCGACTACGCGGGCGGCTTCGTCGACGAGGACACGGCTCTGGTGGGAACGGTCGAGAGCGACGACGAACATGGAGCGGGCCGCCACTGGCTCCTCGACACGGCCCGGCCGGCGCTGATCGGGCAGCTGCGCTATCCCCTCGCGATATCCGGCTACCCCCAGCCCCTCGGCGACGGCACCTGGTGCACCGCGTCCCCCGAGGAAGGCGTCCTCCACCACTGGACGCGGGCGTAGCCGCCCGGCGGCTGTGCCGGGCCCGGCGGGGCGGTCCGCGCGGTGCGCCCGCGGGCGATCGCTCACGGCGAACAGTGGAGGGGGAACAATGCTCCCTCCCCAAGCATTGAGTCCACATAGCTCAAGTTCACTGCCAAAGGGGAGATCATGGCTGCTGAGTCCGACGCGTTCACACCGTTCACCCTGCCCGTGCTGCCGCTCGACGACGAGGTCGTGCTGCCCGGAATGGTGGTGCCGCTGGATCTGACCGATACCGAAGTACGGGCCGCGGTGGAGGCCGCGCAGGCCGCCGTCCGTTCACGGAGTGGCAGCAAGCCGGAGGTACTGCTTGTTCCCCGGGTGGACGGGACGTACGCCGCGACCGGTGTGCTCGGGACGGTCGAGCAGGTCGGACGGCTCTCCGACGGCGACCCCGGCGCGCTCATCAAGGGCCGCGGCCGGGTGCGGATCGGCGCGGGCACCACCGGCCCCGGCGCGGCCCTCTGGGTGGAGGGCACCCGGGTCGACGAGACGCTGCCCGACCCCCTGCCCGGACAGGTGCTGGAGCAGGCCAAGGAGTACAAGGCCCTCGTCACCGACTGGCTGAAGAAGCGCGGCGCCTGGCAGGTCGTGGACCGCGTCCAGCAGATCGACGACATCTCGCAGCTCGCCGACAACGCCGGCTACTCGCCCTTCCTCACCGTCGCCCAGAAGATCGAACTGCTCGACACCGCCGACCCGGTCGCCCGGCTGCGGCTCGCCACCGAGCAGCTCCGCGAACACCTCGCCGAACAGGACGTCGCCGAGTCCATCGCCAAGGACGTCCAGGAAGGCGTCGACAAGCAGCAGCGGGAGTTCCTGCTGCGCCGCCAGCTCGACGCCGTCCGCAAGGAGCTGCGCGAACTCAACGGCGAGCAGGAAGGCGAGGAGTCCGACGACTACCGGGCCCGCGTGGAGGCCGCCGACCTGCCCGAGAAGGTGCGCGAAGCCGCCCTCAAGGAAGTCGACAAGCTGGAGCGCGCCAGCGACCAGAGCCCCGAGGGCTCCTGGATCCGTACCTGGCTCGACACCGTCCTCGAACTGCCGTGGAACGAGCGCACGGAGGACGCGTACGACATCGCGGGCGCCAAGGACGTCCTCGACGCCGAGCACGCCGGCCTGGAGGACGTGAAGGAGCGGATCACCGAATACCTGGCCGTGCGCAAGCGGCGCGGCGACCGGGGCCTCGGAGTCGTCGGCGGCCGCCGCGGCGGCGCCGTGCTCGCCCTGGTGGGGCCGCCCGGCGTCGGCAAGACCTCGATCGCCGAATCGGTCGCCCACGCCATGGGGCGGAAGTTCGTCCGGGTCGCCCTCGGCGGGGTCCGGGACGAGGCCGAGATCCGCGGCCACCGCCGTACCTACGTCGGCGCCCTGCCCGGCCGGATCGTGCGGGCAGTCAAGGAGGCCGGGTCCATGAACCCCGTCGTCCTCCTCGACGAGATCGACAAGGTCGGGTCCGACTTCCGGGGGGACCCGGCCGCGGCCCTGCTGGAAGTCCTCGACCCGGCACAGAACCACACCTTCCGCGACCACTACCTGGAAGTCGAGCTGGACCTCAGCGACGTCGTCTTCCTGGCCACCGCGAATGTGCTGGAGGCCATCCCCGAGGCGCTGCTCGACCGGATGGAGCTGGTCCGGCTCGACGGCTACACCGAGGACGAGAAGATCGTCATCGCCCGGGACCATCTGCTGCCGCGCCAGCTGGAGCGGGCCGGTCTCGCGGACGGAGAGGTCGTCGTCGACGAGTCGGCGCTGCGGAAGCTGGCGGGCGAGTACACCCGCGAGGCGGGCGTACGGAACCTGGAACGGGCGGTCGCCCGGCTGCTCAGGAAGGTCGCCGCGCAGCACGAGCTGGGCGAGCGGGAGCTGCCGTACACCATCGGAGCGGCAGAGCTGCGCGGGCTGATCGGCCGGCCGCACCACGTGCCCGAGTCCGCGCAGGACCCGGCCGAGCGGCGGACCGCCGTGCCCGGTGTCGCGACCGGGCTCGCCGTGACCGGCGCGGGCGGTGACGTCCTCTACGTCGAGGCGTCCCTCGCCGACCCGGAGACCGGGGCCGCCGGACTGACGCTCACCGGCCAGCTCGGCGACGTGATGAAGGAATCCGCGCAGATCGCACTCTCCTACCTGCGGTCGCACGGCGCGGAGACCGGGCTGCCCGTCGGTGACCTCAAGGAACGCGGGATCCACATCCACTTCCCCGCGGGTGCCGTCCCCAAGGACGGGCCGAGCGCCGGAATCACCATGACCACGGCGCTGGCGTCCCTCCTGTCGGGACGGCTCGTGCGGACGGATGTGGCGATGACGGGCGAGGTGTCCCTGACGGGCCGGGTCCTGCCGATCGGCGGCGTCAAGCAGAAGCTGCTGGCGGCGCACCGGGCGGGCATCACGACCGTGGTGATCCCCAAGCGGAACGAGCCCGACCTGGACGACGTCCCGGCGGAGATCCGCGACACGCTGGAGATCCACACGGTGACGGACGTCGGCCAGGTCCTGGAGGTGGCGCTCAGCCCGGCCAGGGTGGCCGTCGCGGCGTAGTCGCCTCCCGCCGGGTCGCCTCCCGCTGGGGGGTGCGTGAGCCCCGGGGCCCTGGTGCCCCGGGGTCGCGGCGTGTTGTGCGGGGGCTTGGTGTTTCTTGTTGGGTGAGCGTTGCTCCGGGACTCTGCGGGTTGCTTGTGCGGCGCGGGTTGGTCGGTCGACTCAGGGGTTACCTCCTCGCCATCGGCGGAACCCGGGCCCCCGGAAACACTGACCGCTGCACCCCGCCGACGGCTGCGGGGGCAACCCCGCATCCGCCCTCCCCACGCCGACGGACATGCAGCCCTCAGCCCGAGATCTTTCAGGGGCGCGGCACCGGGGATGTTTTTAGGGGCGCGGGGGGCTGCGCGACCAGCCCACCGACGAGTACCCGTGGATGCCGGGCGGGTCCGGCTTTGGGCTCGGGGCAGGGCCCCGGGGCGGCGGGCTGACAATAGGGGGATGCGCACCAGCTCTCCGGGCCCGGCGGCCCGCGGGGACCGGGCGGATTGCGGCAGCTGCTTCGGGCTGTGCTGCGTCGCCCTCCCCTTCATCGCCTCCGCGGACTTCGCCCGCGACAAGGCGTCCGGCGACCCCTGCGGCAATCTCGGCACCGACTTCCGGTGCGGGATCCACGCCCGGCTGCGGAACAGCGGCTACCAGGGGTGCACCGTGTACGACTGCTTCGGCGCCGGGCAGCAGGTGTCGCAGGAGACCTTCGGCGGCCGGGACTGGCGTGCCGCGCCGGAGACCGCGCGGGACATGTTCGACGCCTTCCCCGTCGTACGGCATCTGCGGGAACTGCTGTGGTATCTGACCGACGCGCTGGCCCGGGACGCCGCCCGCCCCCTGCACAAGAAGCTGCGCGCGCTGGTCGCCGAGGTCGAGGCGCTGACCCGGCTCGACCCCGCCGGTCTCGCGCGGGTGGACGTGGGCGCGCAGCGGGAGAAGGTGAACGCCCTGCTGCTGCGGACGAGCGAGCTGGTGCGGGCCCCGGTCCGCGGCCGGAAGAAGGACCGCAGGGGTGCCGATCTGATGGGCGCGCGGCTGCGCGGCGCCGATCTGCGGGGCGTGAGCCTGCGGGGCGCGTATCTGATCGCCGCGGATCTGACGGGCGCCGATCTGCGCGAGGCCGATCTCATCGGCGCGGATCTGCGGGACGCCGAGCTGTCCGGCGCCGATCTGCGCGGGAGTCTCTTCCTCACCCAGATGCAGGTGAACGCGGCGCGCGGCGATACCGCGACCGGGCTCCCCCCGGCTCTCGACCGGCCCGCCCACTGGTCCTGACGCGGCGGTGGCGGTCGGGCTCCCGGGCCCGGACGCGGCGGGGCTCAGCCGTTGGCGAGTGCGACGACCCGGTCCAGCGCCCCGTTGAACTTGTTGTGGTCACCGACGATCGGCCCCGACGAGGTGTACTGCCACATGGTGTAGAAGTCCCAGCCCGCCGGGAGCGTCCCCGGGGTGGTGTTGTAGCGGGCGATCCACAGCGGGTTGTCGGCGCCGAAGCCGCTGTAGTTGCCGGTGCACTGGCTCCACCAGCTGGTCGCCGTGTAGATCACCGGATGGCGCCCGGTCCTGGCCCGGTAGCGGTTGAGGAAGTCCCGGATCCAGCTGACCATCTGGGCCGGGGTCTTGCCGTAACAGGCGGCGCCGTACGGGTTCCACTCGATGTCCAGCGCGCCGGGCAGGGTCTTCCCGTCGCGCGACCAGCCGCCGCCGTTGTCGACGAAGTAGTCGGCCTGGGCCGCGCCCGACGCGGTGTCGGGAGTGGCGAAGTGATACGCGCCGCGGACCATGCCGATGTCGTACGAGCCGTTGTACTGCTGGGCGAAGTAGGGATTCTTGTAGTACGTGCCCTCGGTGGCCTTGACGAAGGCCCAGCGGACGCCGCTGCTCCACAGGGCGGACCAGTTCACGTTGCCCTGGTGGCTGGAGACGTCGACGCCCTCGGTCTGGGCGGCTCTGACGGGGACGGGCAGCCCGCCGCTGCCGTCGTGCTCGACGACTCCTATGCCCATATGGGCGGAGCCGCGCGGCGGGTGGTCCCGCTCGTCCGGCTGCGGGCCCGCGGCGGACGCGGGCAGCGCGGTGGCGGGGGACAGGACGGCGAGGAGCGCGCCGGCGGCGACGGCCCGCGGGTGGCGGGGGCGGCGGGACCGGCGGAATCTGCTCGGTTCGGGGTGGGGAACGGTCGTTCCGGATCTCTGCACGGACATAAGCGTGCCTCCGACTGACCTCGTGGGGGTGGGGGGCGAACTGACGGCACGGCACCGCAATGGAGCAACATGGTGTGGACATGCCACTCATGACGCTACGCACGTAGACCGGTGGCAAGGAAGGCCCGGAAGGTGGTGCCGTTGGTCTACGCCTGCGAAATACTGACCGAACTGCGGAGACGGTCGCCGTCGGCAGAAACTTTCAGGATTCGGAAAGCGTACGAGGGGTGCTGACGTGCACAGAAGCGGTACGGGGAGTGAAGCAGCCCCCAGCGGTGCGAACGGTGTGGACCAGGTATTCCTCGGCCTGGAGCGGGAGTTGGCGGTCTTCCTGCGCCGTGCGCGCGCCCAGTCGGGCGAGATGGCGCGCGAGGTCCACCCCGGTCTGGAGCCCGCCGCCTACGGACTGCTGGTCCGGCTGGAGGACGCCGGGGCGCAGCGCGCGACGGACCTCGCGGCGTACTTCGGGGTCGGCAAGGCGACGATGAGCCGTCAGCTCCGGGCGCTGGAGGACGTCGGCCTGGTGATCCGCGAGCCCGATCCGGCGGACGGCAGGGCGTCACTCGTCCGGCTCACCGCAGAAGGACTCGAGCGGTTCCGCCGGGTGAGGGACGCGCGCCGGGAGCGGTACGTACGGAAGCTGGCGGGCTGGGACCGGGGCGAGGTCGCCGAGCTGGGCCGGCTGCTGCGCCAGCTCAACGAGACCGCGGCGGACTGAAGGGCGGAGGGGTGGGCGGCGGGGCGCGTCGGAGGGCCTAAGGCTCCACGAAGATCGCCGTCGCGTCGTCGTGGAGCTTCCAGCGGACCGGCTCGGCCCGGTCCGCCGTCGCCGTCTCGATCGCCCGGACCCGGTCGATCAGGGACTGCGGGCCCGAGGAGCGCAGCAGTGCCACGCACGCCGCCCAGTCGCCCTCCTTGAACATGTCGGTCCAGCGGGAGGCGCCGTCCGTGAGGGCGGTCAGGGACCGGACCCCGGCCCGCGGGACCCGGCCCGTCACCGCGCGGGCGGCCACCGACGGGTCCGCCGCCGCCGTGAAGAAGCCGCCCTCGGCGTTGCGCAGGGTGTCCGCCGAAGCGTGGGTACGCAGCGCCTCGCGCGGCAGCCGGTCGAGCCGGTCGTCGAGGACCGCCCGTACCTCCCCCGCCGGGGACTCCAGCAGCAGGGTGGAGTCGGAGAGTACGAGGTACTCGACGGCGTCGGCGTCCCAGCGCGCGACGACCACGGTCGCCTGGGGCGTGCGTACGTGAGAAAGGTCACAGGTTTGGCGGTGGGCGTCGGCGGTGCGGCGGATTGCCGCGGAGAGGATTTCGGTCAGTGTCAGATCGCGGCGCGCCGTGGCGAGTTCGAGCAGGGTGCCGCCGAGCCGGCTGGTGAACCACGGCACACCGTGCAGACAGCCGTCGTCACCTCGGGGCGGGGTGACTCCGTCCAGTGCCACCAGGGATCCCCCCTGGCCCGAAGCGGGCAGCGCCAGCGACGCCCAGTCCTCGTTGGGCCGTTCGGCGGAGCCGGGGGACGTGGCGAGTTCCATACGCATGATCCCCAGTCTGCACGACCCGCCCGAGGAACCCTCGTACCTCCGGTTTCTGCCCGTACGGGCAGGTCAGGACCGCTTACCGAGGGATACACCGGGTTATCGCTCGATTGCGGGCGGGCATCCTGCCAAAGCCGGACCGGAAGATCCAGTCAGTCTGGCGGAATCTTTCATTCCGGTGCCTCTGAGGAGTTGTTCGCCAACTCCCTGGTGATGTTCACTCGTTCAGGTGGCGGAGCGGCCGAAGCGCGTCTCCCTCCCAAACGCACTGGAATCGTCTGAAGCCGTGCCCGTGCCCGGGGGTGGGATCTCGTGCGTGACCGGTCGTCACCTCTGCTTCATGGGTCAACGGCTGGACGAGTCGAGCAGGATTGCGAGCACCGGTGCAGAACAAGCGGCCTTCCGGGGCCCCGACGGCCGCCCATCAGGCCCCAGGAACGTTCTCGGCGCAGGACACCCCCGTCACCCCCACCCCATACACGGCGGTACCCCTCGAGGTCCCCACGCCCCGCGGGCGCGCCAAGCGCGTCCGCGGCAGGCTGGTCATCGGGGTCACCGTCGTCGCACTCGTCGTGGCCGGCGCCGGAGCCCCCGGACTGCTGGACAGCACCACCGAACTCCGCGACTCCCAGGACCTGGTGACGCTCGCCGAGCTGAACCGCCAGGCCGTGACCCTCGCGCACTCCCTCTCCGACGAGCGCGACGAGGTCACCGCGTACATCGCCGCGGGCCGGGACGAGCAGAGCGGTGAGCGTGCCGAGCGACGGAAGGTCACCGCCGCCCGCAGCGCCCGGGTCGACCGGCAGATAGAGGAGATCCGCGGCTCGGTACCGGACGAACGGGCCGCCCTCCGCCGCGATCTGGCGACCGTGCCGTCCGTCCGCCGGGCCGCCCTGACCGGCAAGGGCACGGCGCTGGAGGCCCACCGCGCGTACACCGCCGTCATCAGCGGTCTGCACGCGCTCGCCGGCGAACTCGCCGAGCGGACCCCGCCGCGGGCCGCCGACGGCACCCGCGCGCCCGCCGAACTGAGCCTCGCCGTCGAGCAGGCGTCGGCCACCCGCGGACTGCTGCTCGCCGCCCTCGCCGTCCCCGGCGCCGAACCCGAGTACGAGACCGACTACCTCGGGCGGCGCGTCGAGAAGGAGAGCGACGAGCAGAAGGCCGCCGCGCAGATCAGCGACGGGCTCAGCGCCCTCGCCCAGCAGGCCAGGGTCCGGGAGGAGGCGGCGCTCGCCGACTTCGACCAGGCCGCCCGCAAGTCCGACCGGGACTCCCTCCTCGCCACCGTCACCGGCGCCGAGGTCAAGGCCGCCGAGAGCTATCTCGCCCGCCTCACCGACGAACCCGGACTCTCCTCCGAGGACCGCGAGACCGACGTCCGCAAGCTGGAGGCCGCCCTCACCGCCCGGATCGAGCAGATGCGCGGCGTCGAGTCGGCGCTCGCCGCCCAGCGGATCACGGCCCTCGAACAGCTCCGTGACGACGATGTCACCGAGCTGGAGGTACGGATCGCCCTCCTCGGCGGACTGCTGCTGCTCGCCGTCGCCGTACTCGCCGCCCTGCTGCGCACCATCACCCGGCCGCTCGCCGTCCTGCGGCTCGGCGCCGCCAGGCTCGCCGCCGCGCCCGAGGTGGAGGAGCCCGTCGGCTTCACCGGCCGCAACGACGAGTTCGCCCAGGCCGTACGGTCCGTGAACACCCTGCACGCCAAGGTCCGCGCCCTCGCCGAGCGCGCCGGGCAGCTGGAGGCCGCCCGCGCCGGGCTCGCCGACGACCGCGACGCGCTCGTCACCGAACTGGCCGCCGAGCGCGCCGACGCCCACCGCCGGGTCGAGGAGCTGACCGCCGAGGTCGAGCGGCTGCGCCACACCGTCGACCACACCTTCGTCAATCTGTCCCTGCGCAACCTCGGCCTCGTCGACCGCCAGCTCTCGGTGATCGAGAAGCTGGAGGAGCGCGAGCAGGACCCCGAGCGGCTGGCCACCCTCTTCAAGCTCGACCACATGGCGACGGTGATGCGCCGCCACAGCGAGAACCTGCTGGTGCTCGCCGGTGCCGAGCACAGCCACGGCCACCCCAACGCGGTCCCGCTCGTCGATGTGCTCCGGGCCGCGGTGAGTGAGATCGAGCGTTACGAACGCGTTGTCATCCAGTCCCTGCCGCCGCACGCCCAGATCGCCGGATTCGCCGCGGACGACCTCAGCCACCTCGTCGCCGAACTGCTGGAGAACGCCACCTCGTTCTCCCCGCCCGAGGCCAAGGTCGAGCTGTCGGGCTGGCTGCTGGAGAACGGCGAGGTGATGCTCTCCGTCCGGGACAACGGCATAGGGATGACCGCCGGGCGGCTCGCCGAGCTGAACGAGAAGCTGGAGAACCCGGCCGCGTTCGAGGAGGCGGCACGGCCCGCGGCCGGCGGACGCAACGGCAAGGCGGGCAAGGGCGGCAAAGCCGCCAAGAGTGCCAAGGACGGCGGCCGGAACGGCGCCTCCGCGCGCACCCACCGCACCGGCAAGGGCGCCAAGTCCCTCGAACCCGAAGGCCTCGGGCTGCGCGTCACGGCGCTGCTCGCCGCCCGCCACGGTGTCCGGGTCCAACTGCGGGACCAGCAGCAGGGCGGGATCACCGCCGTCGTGGTGCTGCCCATGGCCTTGCTGCCGCAGGGCGCCGGGAGCGACCGCCGCGACCCGCTCACCGACTCCGGATCGATGCCCGCGGTACGGCTGCCCGGCTCGGTCGCCGAGGCCAACTCCAACGCCCTGCCCGCCGGTACGCGCGGACTGCCCGAGCGGACCGCCGACAGCGGCGCCGCGGCGGGCGGCCGGGACCTCGCGGCCGCCGAACCGCCCGCCGAACCGTCCGCCGAACCGCTCGCCGTACCGTCGGCCGTACCGCCCGTCGACAACGTTCCCGTCGACCTGCCGGTCGGCGGCCCGGACGACTACCCGGCCGATGCGGCATCCGGACCGGGGGACTTCACCACCGGCGGTACCGGCGGCGGACCTTCGTACGACCTGGCGTACGACGGCGCCCCGTACGACACCGCTCCGTACGGCGTCACCGTCTCCGGGACCGGCGACCACATCCGCCCCGCCGCGGGCGAACTGCCCTCGGGATTCGTCCCGATGACGGATCCGCTGGTGGAGGCCGCCGAGGCGGCCGTACGCGCCGCCGAGAACGAGATCCACACCCGTACCGCCGACGGCGATCCCGCGGCCACGGGGCTCGACCAGGCCACCGTCGAGATGCGGCTCCCGGAGCCCGGGGCGCCCGCGGACGACCCCTTCGCGACCGGGGAAGCGGCCGGAACCGCGCGGGTCGGGGAACCCGCGCGCCCGGTCGGCCCCGATCCGGTGGACTCCGGTTCGGAACAACCCGTTTCGGTGGACCCCGGTGCGGGGAACTCCGGGGACGTACCGGGCGCGGAGGCACCGGCGGACCCCGCCGGGGAGAGCGCCGGCGCCGACGGGCCCGGGGAGCCCGGCCGGTACCGGCTCACCGACAAGGGGCTGCCCAAGCGGACCCCGAGGGTCGTCCGACCCGCCACCGACCCGGGGGAGCGCAGGAGTGGCGGCATCGACGCCGCCGATCTGAGGCGTAGGCTCGGTGGGTTCCAGAAGGCCGCCGAGGACGGCCGCCGCGTGGCACGGGACGAGATCACCCGTACCGCGGCAGAAGAAGAAGCGGGGGACACAGTCGAGGAGGCACGCAGTTGACTGCGACCGGGACGTTCGGCCTGAGTATCGAGGCCCGCAATCTGCACTGGCTGCTGAGCAATCTGGTGGAGGAGGTGCCCGGTCTGCGCTCGGTCGCCGTGGTCTCGTCCGACGGACTGCTGCTGCTCTCCTCCGATCCCGCGCGGAACATCGAGGCGGGCGGCGCCACGACCCCCGCCGAGGGGCCGCGCGGATCCAGCGCCGACCTCGCCACCATCGTGTCCGGAATCGGCAGCCTCACCGTGGGCGCCGCCCGGCTGATGGACGGCGGCGGCGTCAAACAGACCATGGTGGCGATGGAGGACGGCTGCGTCTTCATCATGTCGATCAGCGACGGTTCGCTTCTCGGCGTCCACGCCGAGGCCGACTGCGACATGTCCGTCGTCGCCTACCACATGGGGCTCTTCGTGGGCCGGGCCGGACACGTACTCACCCCCGAACTCCGCACCGAGCTGCGGCAGTCCTTGGAGGAAGCCCGATGACCGGGTCCTTCACCCCGGCGGGCGCCGGACCCGGCGGGGCCACCCCGACGGGCCTGCCCGTACGCGGCGAGAACCGCCGCCCCGCCCGCGTCCGCCCCTACTCCCTCACCGGCGGCCGTACCCGCTTCGGACACGTCCTGCTCGTCGAGACCTTCGTCGCCGCCCTCGAAGCCCCCGCCGAACGCCGGGAGCTGCCCCAGGGCGATCTGTCGAGCCGGGTCATGCCCGAGCTCCAGGCCATCGTCGAGCTGTGCCGCCGGATGCGTACCGTCGCCGAGATCTCGGCGATCCTCAAGATGCCCCTGGGCGTCGTCAGGGTGCTGCTCAGCGACCTCGCCGACCAGGGAAAGATTCGTGTATACGGCACCGGGCACGCCCCGGGACGCCCCGAACGCGCACTGCTCGAAAGGGTGCTGAGTGGACTCCGCCGCCTCTGACACGCTCTCCGCCCCCCGTCACGACGGGGACGACGGCCCGGCCGCCGAGCCGGACCGCGCCATGTCGCGCGGCTTCTTCGGCCTCCCGGCCGGCGACGACGCGTCCGATGAGGGCCTCCAGCCCTGGCAACTCGACCACACCCGGGCGCCGAACGTCGCCAAGGTCGTCGTCGCGGGCGGCTTCGGCGTGGGCAAGACCACCTTCGTCGGCGCGGTCTCGGAGATCACCCCCCTCCAGACCGAGGCCCTGATGACCGAGGCCAGCGCCGAGACCGACGACCTCACCGCCACCCCGGAGAAGCTGACGACCACCGTCGCCATGGACTTCGGGCGGATCACGCTCGACGACGATCTGGTGATGTACGTCTTCGGCACCCCGGGCCAGCAGCGGTTCTGGTTCATGTGGGACGACCTGGTGCGCGGCGCCGTCGGCGCGATCGTGCTGGCCGACACGCGGCGGCTCTCCGACTGCTTCCCCGCCCTCGACTACTTCGAAAGCAGTGGTCTGCCGTACGTCGTGGCCGTCAACCACTTCGAGGGGTCGGAGTACTTCGAGACGGAGGACGTCCGCGAGGCCTTGACCATATCGACGCACGTCCCCATCGTGATCATGGACGCACGCCGCAGGTTCAGCGTCGTGGAGGCCCTGGCCACCCTGGTCACCCACGCACTCGACACCTCACCCGAGTGATCGGGACCCGAGCGATGGGGAACCGCGTGACGGGGACCCGAGCGAATCGGGCGGTCCGGGCGATCCGATCCCACTGAGTCAACCGAGAGAAGAGCTGGCGGATGCGGAAGATACTCATAGTCGGTGCCGGGCAGTCCGGCCTCCAACTGGCCCTGGGACTGCAGAACCAGGGCTATGAGGTCACCCTGATGTCCAACCGCACCTCCGAGGAGATCCGGTCCGGCCGGGTCATGTCGACCCAGTGCATGTTCCACACCGCCCTCCAGCACGAGCGCGATCTGGAACTCAACTTCTGGGAGTCCCAGGCACCCCGCATCCAGGGACTCGGCGTCTCCGTCGCCGGGCCCCCGGCCGGGGACGACCCCGAAGGGCCGAACTCCCGGATCGTCGACTGGGTCGCCCGGCTGGACGGCTACGCCCAGTCCGTCGACCAGCGGGTCAAGATGGCGGGGTGGATGGAGGCCTTCGCCCAGCGCGGCGGCCAGCTCGTCATCCACGGCGCCGCCGTCTCCGACCTCGACTACTTCGCCCGCACCTACGACCTGGTGATGGTCTCGGCGGGCAAGGGCGAGCTGGTGTCCATGTTCGGCCGGGACGTGTCCCGTTCGCCCTACGACACCCCGCAGCGCGCCCTCGCCGTCGCCTACGTCCACGGGCTCGCCCCGCGTCCCGAGCACCCGGACTACGACGCGGTCCGCTGCAACCTGGTGCCCGGGGTCGGCGAACTGTTCGTGATGCCGACCCTCACCAACTCCGGCCGTGCCGACATCCTCTTCTGGGAGGGCCTCCCCGGCGGCCCGCTCGACGTCTTCACGGGCGTCAAGGACCCCGGCGAGCACCTGGCGCTCACCCTGGAGCTGATGAAGCGCTACACCCCGTGGGAGCACGCCCGTACCGCGGAGGTCGAACTGACCGACGGGGGCGGCACACTCGCCGGACGGTACGCCCCCGTGGTCCGCAACCCCGTCGGACGGATGCCGAGCGGTGGACTCGTCCTCGGGGTCGCCGACGTCGTCGTGGCCAACGACCCCATCACGGGCCAGGGCTCCAACTCGGCGTCCAAGTGCGCCGCCGCGTATCTCGACTCGATCGTCGAGCACGGCGACCGGCCGTTCGACGAGACCTGGATGCGGGCGACGTTCGACCGGTACTGGGACACCGCGCAGCACGTCACCAAGTGGACCAACGCGATGCTGGCCCCGCCGCCGGAGCATGTGCTGAACCTGATCGGCGCGGGCGGCGCGATACAGCCCGTGGCCGACCGGATCGCCAACGGCTTCAACGACCCCGCCGACTTCGAGAACTTCTTCTTCGACCCGGAGAAGGCGGGAGCGTATCTGGCGTCCTTCGGCTGAGCCGCTGTTCACGGGCGCGGCCCCTGGATTCCCGGGGGCCGCGCCCGGCTTCGTGCCTAAGGCGCCCCGGTCTCCCCGTAACCCGCGTCGGAGCCCTCCGCCGCCCACTCCGGGATCTCCACGGGACGGTACGAGGGGAGCGGCGCGGCATACGGATCGGGCCGGACCGCGCCCAGGACCGGATTGGCCGCCAGCGGAGACACCTTGACCGTCGCACCGGGCCGGGGCGCGTGCACGACCCGGCCCCCGCCGACGTACAGACCCACATGGGTGGCCTCCGCGAAATACACCACCAGATCACCCGGGCGCAGCTCGCCCACCGGCACCCTCGACAGCGTCCGCCACTGCTCCTGGCTGGTGCGCGGAATCGGCCGCCCCGCCGACGCCCAGGCCCGGGACGTCAGCCCCGAGCAGTCGTACGCGTCCGGGCCCCCGGCGCCCCAGACATACGGCTTCCCGAGCTGCTCCACCGCGTACCGCACCGCGCGCTCGCCCTCGGCGCTCGGCGGGCGTACGTCACCGGGGGCGCCGTCGTCGCCCCCGGCGCCGGTGTCGGCGTCGGCGTCGGCCCCGGCCGTCGTGAGGGCGTCGGGGCCGGTCAGCTCGGCCTGCGCCGCCGGGGTGGTGATCCCGTCGATCTCGTCGGGCGTCAGCCCCGCGAGGGTCTCCTCGACCGCCCCGAGCCGGATATCGGCGGCCTCCCGCGCCCGCCGCCCCTCGGCGGCCAGGGCCCGCTCCCGGTCGAGCGCGGCGCGCGACTCCCGGGCCAGCCGCTCCGCCCGCGCGGAGCGGTCCGTCAGCCCGTGCAGGGTCGCCCGGCGGTCCGTCGCGGCCCGCCGCAGCAGCTGACCCCCGTCGAGGGCGGCCCGGGGGTCGCGGGCCAGCAGCAGCCGCAGATACGCCGACAGCTCCGAGCGGCCCCGGTACTGCTCGCGGGCGAGCAGCCCGGCCGCGTCCCGCCCGTCGGCGAGAGCGTCCCCGGCGGCCGTCAGCTCCCGCCCCAGCCGGGCCGTCTCGGCCCGCTGCGCGGTGAGCCGCGCATCGGCGGCGGCGGCCAGGGAGGCGGCGGCCTCCGCCTCTCGGTACAGGATCTTGAGCCGGTCCAGCAGCTCGGGCACGCTCGCGGGGGCGGCCGGTGTCGCGACGGCGGGCGGGACGGCCGTGACGGCGACCACCGTCGTGACGGTGGCGGCGGCGACGGCCGCCGTGCACACCGCGCGGCGCAGCTTGCCTGACACGTGATCACCTCCGGCCCGGGGGCGGTCCGTCCCGCCGCCCGTGTACCGGATCGTGCGCGTACCCGCCACCGCGCGCCTCCCGGGTGGCCGCATCGGACGCACCCCTTCACTCCTTGCGGCGGAGCGTGCGGCGGCTACGGCGTGTCGGCTCGCCCCGGCGGCTTGGACCACGGCCACTTCAGCTCGCGGGGCTCACGGCCCTCGGCGACGTACACGTACTTCCAGCCGCGCGGCAGCCCGAGCCGCTTGCCGTACCCGGCGGGCTCCCGCCGGTAGGCATGCGTCACGTCCCCACGGCCGTCGTCCTGGGGCACGGGCACCTCGTACCACTTCGGTGGGTGCCCGGTGGGTCCGACGAGCACGTCCAGCACGTGGCCGTCCAGTGGCCCTCCGACGAAGGGTGTCTTCTCGCTTCTCACGGCTCCAGTCTCCTACGGCGCCGCGTGTTTGTCCGTGGGCCGGTGGGTGGCTGGTCGCGCAGTTCCTCGCGCCCCTGGATGTTGTGGTTCAGCTCGTGGGTGTGGCGCGGGGCCCTTGGTGTGTCTTGTCGGGTGAGCGTTGCTCCAGGACCCTGCGGGTTGCTTGTGCGGCGCGGGTTGGTCGGTCGACTCCGGGGTTACCTCCTCGCCATCGGCGGAACCCTGGGCCTTGGCAGCGCTGACCGCTGCACCCCGCCGACGGCTGCGGGGGCAACCCCGCATCCGCCCTCCCCACGCACACGACCATGCAACCGCCGGCCCAGGTGTTTTCAGCGGCGCGGCATCCGAGCCTTCGCAGGGGCGGTCAGTCGGGTATCCAGGGGCGCGAGGAACTGCGCGACAAGCCACGGCCGGGCCGCACCCGAAACACAACCTCGTCCGGAGGGCGATGCCTCCGCAAGGGCCATGAGGTGGGCATCCAGGGGCGCGGGGAACTGCGCGACAAGCCCATCACCGGGCCGCGGGCCGAAGAGCACCTGTGGGCGCCGGACGCGTCCGGTCCCGGCCCCGCGCGCGGGTAGCGGAGGTGCTGGGGGCCCGCGGGTTCCCGGGGATCCTCGGGCCGGGCCGGAGGTTAGAGGTGGACGCGGTAGACGATCGGGGGGCGGCCCGTCTGGCCCTCCTGGCGCCAGCCCGTGGGGACCGCCACCCCCGCCCGTTCCAGGCGCTTGAGGATGCGGCGGGCCGTGCGCTGCTGGACCGCGAGGCGTTCGGCCACGAGATGCGCGGTCAGCCCGTCGCCGGGGCCCTCGGCCACCAGCGCCCGGAGGCGGTCGAGGGTCTTGGGGTTGAGCCCCGTACGCCGGGCCAGCGCCGCCCCCGCGCCCCCGCGCCCCGGGTTCTCCGGCGGCGGCGCGGTCTCGGGGCCGATGACGATGTCGACGTCGTCCTTCATGCAGACGACCGCCGCGACGGACCCCACCGCCCGGGCCCGGGCGACGGCGCGGGAGGCGAGGGCCTCCGCCTCCGCCGCCGTACGCCCGAGGCCGAAGCCGATCCGTACCGAGCCGTGGCGGGCCGAGAGCCCGTCGAGGAAGGGCAGCCGGGTGAACCCGGCCGTCACCTCCTCCAGCACGCCCTTGGTGGTGACGACGAGCGGCCGGCCGTCCGGCAGCCGCGCCAGGCTGCCGCCGAGCATCCGCAGATCCTCCGCGAGGGCGCCCGCCGTATCGCCGTCGCGGCCCGGCTCCGGTGACACCTCCACGATGCCCAGGGCCACCTGCGCGTCCCCGCTGTGCACCCCCGCGGTCGTCAGCAGCAGCGCCTGGAGCGTGGCGCGGATGGAGTGGCGCGACGGGGAGAGCCGTACCGCGTGCAGTTCGTGCTCCATGAGCTGGTACGCCGAGCCGAGACAGGTCACCGCGACCCGCGCGCCCTTGCGGTCCCGGGCGTCGCGGTGGAAGTCGGCCAGGTCGTGGGAGGTCAGCCCGGGACGGTACGGCAGTACCCGGACGTGCTCGGTGGGCAGCATGGCCTCCGTCAGTGTCTCCATGACCTCGGCCCGGCCGAGGGTGTCGATGGAGATCCGGGACACGTCGTGGCCCAGGCGGAGGAGTTCCACCAGCGCGCGCAGCAGGGTCGCGCCGCTGTACGGGACGTACATCGCGGGCCGGTCCGGCAGCCCGGCGGCCTCCGCGACGGCGTACGGGGCGATCCCGGTGAACAGCAGCGCGTCGGTCTCGGCCCCGGCCCGGGCGACGACCTGCGCCGTCTGCTCCTCGATCCGGTAGGGGTAGGGCCGCAGTCGCCTGGCTCCGCATTCCGTGCCGACCACGAGGACCTTGCGTACGAGGTCCTCGGGGCCGATCACACCGACCGTCGTCGCCATCGGCCGGTCTCCCCTCTCGCCTGCGCGGAGGGGGTGTCGCCGCCCCGCGGCTGTCTTCCCGGTGTCGACGGACGGCTGCCCCGGCCCAAGATAATGCCCGCGCGCGGCCTGCGGCATGCGGAGCCGCGGGGGCCTGTGCCCGGGCCCTGCGGGGTCATGGCCGGGGTCCGGCGGCCGGGCCGAGTACCGGACCCACGCGCCGGGCGAGGGTGGCGACGGGCCCGTCGGGCGACTCCCGGGCCATCAGCGCGCCGACGGCCCGCGCGGTCTCGGGGTCGGTCGCGGCGGTCGCGGCGAGCAGGGCGATCAGATGGTCGATCAGCCAGTCGCGGAGTTCGGCGGCCGGGGGTTGCTTCCTCTCGTCCAGCCAGATCAGGGACGCCGCCTCGACGGCGGCGATCCAGGTACGGACCATCATCCGCAGCCGGGGTCCCGGTTCTTCGGTGCCGAGATGACGGAGGATCTCCTCGGCGGCGGCCCGGCGGACCTCGTCCACGATCGCCGTCGTACGGGAGGTCTCGGCGACGCTGCCGCCGCGCAGAAGGGCGCTGAACCCGGCGTCGTGGGAGTCCACGAAGGCGAGGTAGCGGTCGACGACCCGGGACAGCCGCTCGGTGGGCGGCCCGGTGGGCGGCTCGGCGAAGCACTCCTCCAGCTCGTCGGCGGACGAGCGCAGGGCGGCCTCGTACAACTGCTGCTTGCCGCCCGGGAAGTAGCGGTAGACCAGGGGCCGGGAGACCCCGGCGGATTCGGCGACGTCGTCGAGGGAGACGTCCTCGGGCGGCAGATGGGCGAAGAGGGTGAGAGCCGCTTCGAGCAGTTGCGTACGGCGTTGTTCGACACTGAGCCGCCGGTAGGCCCGGGTCGCCGGCGCGGGACTGGTCATGACCGCAGGGTAGCCGGAGGCCACGGCCCGCGCGGCGGTGGGGAAGGGCGGCGAAGGACCGGGAGAGCGGACCGGTCGCGACCCTCACGCTCCCGGCGCGGGGAACGACCGGCCCAGGGTGAACGCCTCCGGGGTCGGGCCCTCCGCGCGCAGGCGGATCAGACGGGATTCGGCCTCGGCGACCGTGGGGCGGTGGCCCGCCGGGACCCACCAGAGGGTCGTCATCGCCTCGTGCACCCGCTCGAACCAGTCGTGGCGGCGGGACAGCAGTTCGCGGTGCCGCCCCTGGTACATGAAGGCGGTCAGGGCGTTCGTGTCGCGCCAGACCGACATGTTCACCAGGAGCCACTCGTCGTCGAACATCCGGATGTCCGTGGCGTCGCCGGTGTCGTCAGCCAGGCGCCAGACGAATCCGTCGGACGACTCGGCGACCGCGTTCACCGGGTCGAGGGCCTCGACGAAGTCCTTCAGCTGGGGGGAGTCGAGGGGGAATTTGAGGCGGGCTATGTTCACCTGGGCGAGTTCGAACGAGGTCATGATCCGAACGATAGATCGGGCGCGGTCGCGGCGGCAGCCCCCGGTCAGCGTCCCCCCAACACCGCCTCCATCACCGCGCGGGCCACCGGTGCCGCGCTGCCGTTGCCGCTGACGCGGCCGCGGACCGCCTCCGCGTCCTCGACGACCACGGCGACCGCGACCCCGGGCTGGACCGCTTCGTCGCCCTGGGCCCAGGCGATGAACCAGGCGTAGGGGATGCCCGTATTGTCCGGGCCGTGCTGGGCCGTGCCCGTCTTGCCGCCGACCCGGGCGCCGCGGATCGCCGCGTTCCGGCCGGTGCCGTCTTCGACGACCCGGACCATCAGGCGCTGGAGGCGCTGCGCGGTCGACGGGTTCATCGCCTGCCGGTAGTAGCGGTGGTGGTACTGGCGTACGGTACGGCCTCCGGCCGTGGTGACCCGGTCCACCAGATAGGGCCGCTTCAGGGTGCCGCCGTTGGCGACGGCCGCCGCCACCATCGCCATCTGGAGCGGGGTCGCGGTGGTGTTGAACTGGCCGATCGAGGAGAGGGCGAGCTGGTCCACCGACATCCGGGTGTCGAAGTTCGAGGGCGCCACCCGGGCCGGGATCCGCAGCGACCGGTCGTTGAAGCCGAAGCTCTCCACCGTCCGCAGCATCGCCGGGAGTCCGGTGCGTGCCCCCAGGGCCGCCATCACCGAGTTGCACGACCACTGGACGGCGTAGGCCAGCGACGCGCCGCCGCAGCCGTCGGCGGCGTCCGGGAGCCGAGTTCTGGTGCCCGGCAGGACATACGGCTCCGGGGTGTCCGTGGGCGCGTCCACGTCCCGGACCAGGCCCGCGTCCAGTGCCGCGGCCGCGGTGACGATCTTGAAGGCGGAGCCGGGCGGATAGGTCTGCCGGATCGCCCGGTTCAGCATCGGCTGGGTGGCCGCCGAGGTCAGCCGGTTCCACGCCGCCCGCGCCGCCGGGCCGGTGCCCGACAGGGCCCCCGGGTCGTACGAGGGGCTGCTGACCAGCGCCAGGACCCGGCCCGTCGACGGCTGGAGCGCCGCGACCGCGCCCCGGCGGCCCGCGAGACCCCGGAACGCCGCTTCCTGCGCGGCCGGTTCGATGGTGGTGAAGACCTTGCCGCCGGAGCGCCGCGAGCGGCTCAGGTCGTTCCACAGCGGGAACGGGGAGAGCAGCGGATCCGCGCCGGACAGCGCCGCGTCCTCGACGTGTTCGACCAGGGACGTGCCGTATGTCTGGGACGCGTAGCCGGTCACCGGCGCGTACATCGGGCCGTCGGTGTAGACGCGTTCGAAGCGGAGCTGCTCCCGGGTGTCGCGTGAGCCGGTGACCGGCCGGTCACCGGCGATGATGTCGCCGCGCGGCTGGGCGTAGCGGGCGATCGGGCCGCGCCGGTTGGCCGGGTTGTCGTCGAGGGACGGGGACTGGACGATCTGCACCCGGGCCGCGTTGACCAGCAGCGCCGCCAGGAGGACCAGACAGAGCCCGGCCGCCCGCCGGATGGGCCGGATCACCGGCCCGCCCGACCCGGTTCACCGGCGAGCAGGGGGGAGTGGACCGCCGTTGGTTCCGGGCGGGCGGGGAGCGGATCGTCGGCCGCGTCGCTCAGCCGGATCAGCAGCGCCACGATGATCCAGTTGGCGACCACGGACGAGCCGCCCTGGGCGAGGAACGGCATCGCCATCCCCGTCAGCGGGATCAGCCCGGTGACCCCGCCGGTGATGACGAAGACCTGGAGCGCCACGATCGAGGCGAGTCCGACGGCGAGCAGCCGTCCGAAGTCGTCGCGGAGACCGAGGCCCGCCCGGTAGCCGCGGGCCACCAGCAGGGCGTAGAGCAGGATCAGCGCCGTCAGGCCGACGAGCCCCAGCTCCTCGCCCGCCGTGGCCAGGATGAAGTCGGACTTGGCGGCGAAGCCGATGAGGGCGGAGTGGCCGAGGCCGAGGCCGGTACCGAGCAGTCCGCCCGCGCCGAAGGCGAAGAGCGACTGGGCGATCTGGTCGGGGCCGAGGCCCGCGTCGACAGAGGCGAAGGGGCGCAGCCAGTCGTCGACCCGGCCGTGGACATGGGGTTCGAGGGTGCCGACGGCGTACGCGCCCGCCGCGGCCAGCACCAGACCGGCCAGGATCCAGCCGGTCCGGCCCGTGGCCACGTACAGCATCAGGACGAACAGGCCGAAGAAGAGCAGGGACGTGCCCAGGTCCCGCTCCAGGATCAGTACACCGACGCTGAGCAGCCAGACGGTGACCACCGGGCTCAGTACCCGGGCGGGCGGCAGCCGGAAGCGCCGCAGCCCCCGGCCCCGGGCGGCCAGGGTGCGGTGGTTGGCGGCGAGATAGGCGGCGAAGAAGACCGCGAGCAGGATCTTGGCGAACTCGCCGGGCTGGAAGGAGAGATCACCGGCGCGGATCCAGATCCGGGCGCCGTTCACCGGTGGGAAGAGGATCGGTACGACCATCAGCGCGAGGGCGGCTGCCACCGATACATAGGCGTACCGGGCCAGGAGGCGGTGGTCGGGCAGCAGCGCCACGACGACCGTGAACAGGCCCACGCCGAGGGCCGACCAGACCAATTGGGCGGGGGCCGCCGCGTCGCCGGGGGTGTCCAGGTCGAGCCGGTAGATGAGGACCAGGCCGAGGCCGTTGAGGAGGACGGCGATCGGCAGGAGGAGCGGGTCGGCGCGGGGGGCGCGCAGCCGGACCGCGAGATGGGCGGTCAGGGCGAGGGCGCCGAGCCCGGCGGCGTAACCGAGGACGTCGGGCGGTACGGAACCGCCGCGGCCCAGGCCCACGGCGGCGTATCCGCAGACCGGGATCAGTACCGCGCCGACGAGCAGGCACAACTCGGCGGCGCGTCGCCGGGGGGCGTCGTCAGGGCCGGGAACCGGACCGGGACCGGGAACAGGGCCGGGAACCGGACCGGGACCGAGAACAGGGCCGGGACCGGGACCGGTACGGGGGTCGGGGCCCGGCCCGGTCGTGGCGCCCGGGTCCGCCCCGGGGTCTGCGCTTGCGGTCATGCGGGGAAACGTAGCAAGAGCCGAGGTTTATGTCCGTTATGTTCGACCGGTGGTCGTGTTCGGTACAGGTGTCCCGGCGTTCCGGTGTCTCAGTCCCTGAGCCGCTTCCGCCGGGGAAGCGTCAACCGGGCCTGCGCCCCGCCCTCCGGCCGGTTGTGGAACGTCAGCGTCGCGCCCAGCACCGACGCCTGGCCCACCGCGATCGTCAGCCCGAGCCCGTGGCCCTTCGCCCCGCCCTCGGTACGGAACCGCTCGGGACCGTGGTCGAGCAGATAGGACGGATAGCCGGGGCCGCCGTCGGTGACCGTGACCACGGGACCGTCGACCGTCAGGACGACCGGCTGCGCGCCGTGCCGGTGCGCGTTGGCCACCAGATTGCCCAGCACCCGCTCCAGCCGCCGCCGGTCGGTCTCCACCAGCGCGTCCCTGACCACCCGGAACTCCGTCGCGGCGCCCGCCGCCCCGGCCACCCGCCCGGCCAGGACGCCCAGGTCGTGGATTGCCAGATCGCCGGTCTCGCGGCCCGCGTCCAGCCGGGAGATCTCCAGCAGGTCCTCGGTGAGGGACCGCATCGCCCGTACCCGGTCGCGGACCAGCTCGGCCGGGCGGCCCTCGGGCAGCAGCTCGGCCGCCGCCGTCAGCCCGGTCAGCGGGGTCCGCAGCTCATGGGCCACATCGGCGGTGAACCGCTGCTCGCTCAGAAGTTTGTGCTGGAGCGACGAGGCCATCGTGTCCAGCGCCACGGAGACCGTCGCCACCTCGTCCTGGGGGCGGGACGGGTTCCGGGTGCGGGGGTCGTCCACCCGGGCGTCGAGATCACCGGCGCTGATCCGCCGGGCGACCTGCGCGGTCAGATGCAGCCGCCGGGTGACGCGGGTCACCGCGAACGCGCCCACCAGCAGCGTCGCGCCGATCGCGAGCCCCGCCGAGCCGAGGATCGCCCGGTCCAGCGCGGAGATCGTCCGGGCCGCCTGGGAGTAGTCGACCCGGACGGCGATGGCCCGGTCCTTCGACGCGTCGTCCGCGGGGCCCGCCGCCCACATCGTGGGGCGCTCCCGGAACGGGGCGACCAGCGTGCCCCGCTCGCCGCGGAGCGCCAGCGCGCGCAGCTCGGCCGGGAGACCCGGCGGGTCGATCCCGCCGAACTTCGGCAGCGGCTCCCCGGCCTTGTACGCCTCCGTGACCTCCGCCAGCCGGTCCAGCGCCTTCTCCCGGGAGGAGTCCACGGTCTGCTTCGCCACCCCGACGTGCACCAGCACACCGAGCAGGGTCGCGAGACCGCAGCACATGACGGTGATGAAGAGCGCGGCCTTCCAGGTGAGGGTCGCGGTCCAGCGGGGCCGGCGCGGCCGGAACCGGCGGCGGGGCGCGGAGCCGTCGCAGAGGGCGTCCGCCGGGTCCGGTGCCGCGGCACGCGGACGGGGGAGCCCCGCCACGGACTTCCAGGACGTCTCCGGGGGATAGGTCATGACGGGAGGTCCTCCGTGCCGTCGCCCCCGCCGTTCCTCCCGGCCCCGGCCCCGGCCCCGTTGTCGGGGTCCTCGGCCGACGCGGAGGCCGAGGCGCGCGGCACCCGCTTGCCGGCGCCGGGTCCTTCGACCTCGACGATCTCGGCGCGTGTCTGAAGCATCGTCCGGTGCTGCTTGTTCCATGCCCAGGCCGTGCGGTACTCGTGTCCCGGGATACCGTCCGAGACCGACCGCAGGATGAGATCGCGGCCCGCCATCTCGACGCCCGCCAGCTCCTCCGACGTGATCATGATCCGGGTGAGGACCTTCGGGTCCTTCCCGACCGCGGTCGTATAGACCCGGACATCGGTCTGCTTGCCGCCGGTCCGCACCCCCATGATCAGTTCGTCCCGGTCGTCGCCGGTCAGATCGTGGTAGTACGGCGGGAGCACCGGGCAGTGGCCGGGCTTCGCCGCCGCGCCGGCCGCGGTCTTCGGCAGCCCGCCCGAGCGGTAGCAGGCGGTGAACCGGCCGGCGTTGCGCTCCCAGGGGTCCGACCCGAGATAGGTGATCGAGAACACCTCGGTCTCCGCGCGGATCACGGCCAGGGGATCGAGCGCCCTGACCCCGTCCTCGGGCACCCGGATACCCGGCATCGGGACCCGGTCGTACTGGTTGAAGTCGCGCGGCTCGGGCGTCACGGGCGGCAGATCGGGCCAGAGCCGGACGGGCCCGGTCGCGGTCGGGGTCGGCCCGGCGCTGCGCAGTTCGCCCGGCTCGCCGCACGCGGCCAGCAGCGGCGCGGCCACCAGAACGGCCGCCGCGGCCAGCAGGGGCCGGGCGGAAAGGGGACGACGGAAGCGCGGGCGCAAAGATCTCCTCGCCGGGGCGGGACGGGTGGCGCGGGGGACGGGCGGTCGCGTTCAACCCTAAGAGATGACCGGCCCGCCGCCCGCGTCGCGTCCGGACGCCTCGCGCCGCCCGGGCCGCCGCCACCGGTTCAGCGCTGGTACGGATTCCCCGACTGGCCCTGCCCGCCACCCTGCTGGAAGGGGTTGCCCGAGGCGAAGGGGTTGGCCTGCTGCGCGCCGCCGTAGCCGGGGGCGCCACCGGGCGCCCCGCCCGGGACCGCGCCCGTCGCCGCCTGCGCCTGGAGGGCGTCGGCCTGCTGCTGGTCCAGCTGCGACTCGGCGCCGCAGAAGGTGCACTGCGTGCCGTACTTCGTCGAGAACGGGAACAGCGGAACGAAGAACAGCGTGAACTTCGTGACCCGCTTGCGGAGCGTATGCGCCGCCGGATTCCCGCAGTGACCGCAGACCAGCGTCACTATCGCGAGCTGGTACAGATATCCCTTGGTACCAAAGATGATCATTAGGTGGTCCTCCCGTTCAGGGCCCGTCGGCACAAGGCCAGCAGCCTCTCGTCCCTCACGATGTCATGACTGCCGTATCCGCCGTCTATGGCGTTGTGCCGGCGGACGTACGACAGCTCCGACCGCAGCAGCGCCTCCGCGCCCCCGGGCCCGCCCCGCCCGGCGCCGCCGCCCCGCTCCGGCGCGGCCGTCCGCGACAGCAGCTCGGCCGTCGGGATCCGCGTCGTCGGCAGCGATTCCCACGCCGTCCGCAGCACCGGCCACGACGGCCCCGGATCCCCGGTCACCCCCCACAGCGCGTGCGCCGCGTCCACCCGCGTCCACGGGTCCGCCGCCGACAGCAGTGGTACGAGGGTGGGCGCCGCGTCCGCGGCGGCCCGGCCCATCGTGCCGACCGCCTCCGCCGCGACCCGGCGCGCGCCCTGGTCCGCCGAGGTCAGCGCCGCGCACAGCACCGGGAGCACCGCGCCGGTGCCGACGGAGCCCTCGACCGCCCACAGCGTCGCCGCCACCTTCGCCCCGAACGCCAGCGGGAACACGTCGCCCCGGGCCGCGTCGGCCAGCAGGGCCCGCAGATCCGGGGCCGCGTCCGCCGCCTTGGGGCCGAAGGCGGTCAGCGCCCGCAGCACCAGCTCGGTCACCCACTCCCGCCGGTAGGAGGGCGTGCCCCGCAGCACCCGCAGCACCTCCGGCATCGCCTCGGTCGCCCGCAGCGCCTTCAGCGCCCACAGCAGCGACCCGGCGTGGTCGTACAGCCGGTCGTCCAGCGGTACGGCGCCGAGCCGCTCGCGCAGCACCGGTACGAGCGGGGCCGCCGCGGCGCCCAGATGCCCCACCGCGTAGCCCAGGTCCCGGGGCGCGTGCTCCCGGTCCAGCAACCGCAGCAGGACCGGGACCGCCCGGGCGTCACCGGTACGCGCCAGCGTCACCAGGGCCCGGCTCAGCGCGTCCGGCCCCTCGGCCCACCGCCGCACCCAGCGGTCGGGACCCGCCGTCACATAGTCGGCGAGCGCGTCGGCCGCGGGCTCCGCGAGCAGATGCAGATCCTCCAGCGCCGCCACCGCGGCGTCCGCGAGCCGGGGCTCGTCGTCGAGCTGGTCGCCGATGAGCCCCACCAGCTCGTCGTACTCGCCGCGCCAGGTGCGCATCAGCGCGCCGCTCATCCGGACCGCGTCGATCCGCTGCCCCCGGTCCGGGCTGCACAACTGATCCGCCAGCAGCGCGATCCGGTCGTCGACCCGGTCCCCGAGCCCCGAGTGGAGGGTCCGCAGCAGATCGCCGGTCCACGGCGCCGTACGGCCCGCGCGCTCGGCCCGCTCCGGCGGATTCGGCTCCCGCTGCTCGCGGACCCTGCCGACGAGGGCGGCCGACGACGTCGGCGCGGACACCGGCCGCCCGGCTGCGGGCCGGTCCTGGCCGCGGACCGCCCGGTCGGCACCCCGGCCCGCCCGCAGCTCCCGCAGCAGCCCGGTCACCCCGGGGACCACATCGGCGGGGAGGGTGTGCGGGGCGCAGCGCGCGAGCTGGGCGATGGCGGAGAGCCGCAGACCGGGATCGTACGAGCGCCCTCCGGTGCGCGGGCCCGGCGCCCCGCGCCCGCCGCCGGCGACGCGTAGCGCGTCCGTCCCCGGGTCGCGGACGCCCGCCGCGCGGTTCTCACCGGGCAAGCCCGGCCCCGCGCCCGGCGCCCGGTCCTTCGCCCTGCCCGGCGCGCGGTCCGTCGTCCGGTCCGTCGTGCGGTCCGTCGTGCGGTCCGGTTCGCGGGGCGGCTCCGGCCGGTGCGGCGGATCGAGGGCGTAGGCATCGGGGTCGTACACCGACGGCTTGTCGTCGTGCGGGCCGCGCGTCAGCCCCGTCAGCCACTCCACCACCTCGGCCGAGAGCCCGTCGTGCCGCAGGGCGATCCGCCCCCCGGCCTCCACACAGGCGAACCGCACCTCCGGGTCCCGCTCCACCTTCAGCCGCTCCCGCAGCAGCCCCAGCACCAGGGCGGGCTCCCGGTGGAACGCGGCGAGCGCGAGCGGCACCGCGAGCCGCACCCCCCGGTCCTCGGAGTCCACCAGCGACAGGAAGACATCGGCCCCCGCGGTCACCGCCGACGCCGCCATCGCGTAGTTGGCGGCGGACTCGAACTCCTCGCCCTCCGGATCCAGCTCGTCGTCGCCGTCGAGTTCGATCCCGCCGATGCTGGTCAGCAGCTCGACGACGCCCCCGCGGTCCGGCACCGCCGGATCCGCCACCAGCTCCAGCAGGAACGGTATGCAGGCGAGCGTCGAGTCGTACACATCGCCCTGGTGGTGGACCGCGCCGTACATCCCGTCCATCGCCGACTCCCGTACGGCCGGATCGGCCGACGCCAGCCCGCGCAACAGTCCCGGTACGTCACCGGCCGGGCCGTAGGCATGCTCCATGCCGGTCCACTCGACCTCGTCGATCCCCCCGAACACGCCTGCCTCCTCCCCGAGGCTCCGCCTTCACGAAGCACCACAGGCATACGCCCACAAGGGGTGTGCACACCACCCCGTTCGAACCATGCGTTCGGTGAGAGTGTGCACCAAGAGCCCGACATCGAGTCGGTAACGACCGGACATGGCGAGGTTATTGCCCCGGAGGGCCGGGGACTGGTCCCATGGTCGGGAGCGCCACTCCCGGTGGCGGGGGGCCGAAGGTGGGGGCATGACGAGGTCACTGCGCGTCACACCGGCAGGCGACCGGCTGTACGTCAGGGCACGGGACGGCCGGATCGTGGCCTGGTACGAGCGGGAGGGCGGCGGCGAAGGCCCCGCCGGGGCCGCTGAGGCTGGCCGGATTCGCCTCGTCCACGCATCACTCCGCGCCGAAGTCCTCGCCGTGCTCGCGCCGTACGTCGCCGGGGAGCCCGCCATCGGGCCGCCGCCCGTACCGACCCGGGCCGAACTGGCCCGGCTGGCCCTCCACCCCGACGACGACCTCGCGCCCAACCGCCCCGGCGAGGCGCTCCACGCGCTGCTCGACCACCTCCCGCCGCCCGGCAGGTTCGGCCGCGATCCGCACCGCGCCGCCCGCGCCGGGCTCGCCGCGCAGCAGCAGGTGGGCGCGGCGCTGGACGGCCTGGAGGATGCGGGCTGGCGGGTCCTGCACTCCTTACCCCTGCCCGGCGCCGACCGCATCGACCATCTCGCCGTCGGACCGGGCGGAGTGCTCGCGATCCACACCGTGCCCGCGCGGCGCCTGCGGATCGTGGTCACGGGCGACGAGGTCCGGCCCGCGGGCCGGGGCGCCGCCGCGCCGCTCCTGAGACTCACCCGCCGCCGCGCCGAACGCGCCTCCCACGCGCTGGCGACGGCGGTACGCCCCGTCCTGGTCCTGGTGGCCCCCGCGCGCCTGGAGATCACACCCCCCGCCCCGCGGGACGTCAGGATCCTGCGCGACACGGACATCCCGGCCCTCGGCTCACTCGCCGGCGTCCACAAACCGGCGGACATCGACACCCTCTTCGCCACCGCCCGCGCGCGTCCCACCTGGAGTCGCGCGTAGCCCCCGCGCCGCGCGGGCTATCCGAGTACATCGTCGGGGGACGGCCCGGCGCCGTGTTCGGCCGCGCAGCCGGGGCAGGCGTACCGGACCATCGGGGGGCCGCCGCTCGCGCGCTCGGTCACGCCCACTATGACCGGGGCTCCGGTGACGCGTCCGCAGTAGGCGCACGGCGGAGTGAAGGGCTGCGGGGTGCTGAGGAGCGCTTCGCGGATCATGGGTCACCTCGACGGAGCCCGATGGACCGGGCCTCGTCGGTCCGTCGGGGCGTTTCAGAAGGGCGTTGACGCGGGGTCGGGAAGGGGGGTGATGGTGACGGCGTACCGCCCGGTGTGGTCGCTCGCGGCGAGGGTGACCGGGTGCCCGTCACGTAATCGGTGGTACGCGGCGCCGATGAGTTCCGGGGCGGCCCAGCGCCGGAGTTCGGTGGGGGCGTCGCCCGTGTCGTCGGCGTACTCGGGCAGACGCCGCAGCGCGCCCGTGGCCCAGGGCGTATCGGGGTCGGGGTCCAGGCGGTCGGCGATCCGGCGCGCCTGGACGGACGTCCATCTCAGGGCCCGCCCCGGGTACGGGGTCTCGAACGTCCCGAGCGTGACACGGGCCGTGTCGAGGGTTCCGTAGACGGGCCCTTCGGCGGTGATCTCCACGCGGAACCTCGGCATCAGAGCGCGCCGGGCCGGGAGTTCACGCTCACTGCTCCGTCGCGGTGGCGACGACGGGCACGCCGTCGTGGGCGGGATGACGGCGCAGCAGTACGCGGCAGTCGGCGGCGAGCGACCCGTCCCCGACGCTCCTCGCCTCCTTCAGCAGGGCGCGCAGCCGTACGCACTCGGCGCACTCCTCTTGCTTCCGCCGGATCACAGCCGCCCTCCCGCCCGCTGGTTGGCTTCCTCCACGAGGGGTCGCAGCCGCGCCATGGTCCGGCTGTCGCGCTGGTCGGGGTCCTCGGCCGGTGCCGCGTCCGGGCACTTCGGGCCCCCGCACTCGCACGGCGGCCAGGTGAGGGTCTTCACGGAATCGGGGCGGTGCCCCACGGCACCGAGCCGGGGTGAGTCGGTCATCGGTAGCTCCTTGTCTTCCTCTGGATGCGTTCAGTGACCAGAGGAGCACAACTAGCCCTATACTGACGGCATTTGAGCTACCTAGCTCATGCATCCGAACACCGTTCGAAGCCACTCCAAAGGCGAAGTGGGAGGTCACGGTATGAACGAGGATGGCGCCTCGGAAATTTTGAGTCCCTTTGAGGTCTTCGGGACGGACGTGCGCGAGATGCGGAAGGCCCGCCGGATAACAACAACGGGTCTCGGCTCCGCCATCGGCTACTCGGCGGCCTATGTGTCCAAGGTGGAGCGCGGCAAGATGCTGCCGAGCGCGCGGTTCGCGAAGGGGTGTGACCGGGCCTTCGGCACGGGGACGCTGCTGTATCGGCAGTACATCTATGCCCTGGAGGGGGACCATCCGTCGTGGTTCGTGCCGTATCTCCAGCACGAGCGCGAGGCGCAGACGCTCTACATCTACTCGACGCTCTACTTCTCGGGACTCTTGCAGACCCCCGAGTACGCGCGGGCGCTGTACAGGATGAGCTTTCCCCGGCTCTCGGATGAGCAGGTTGAGGCCAAAGTGCTCGCCAGGACGGCCCGGCGAGAGATCCTGGACCGCGTCGACCCTCCCGCCCCTGAGATCTGGTTGGTGCTCCATGAGGCGTGCCTGCATGTCGAAGCAGGTGGACCTAAGGTGATGGCTGGTCAGCTGCGGAGCCTGCTGGACGACGCGAAGCGGTCGAACGTGTCCCTTCAGCTCCTGCCGTTCAAGGCTGTGCCGGCCACGAGCCGAGCGTTCACGGTTTTGACCTTTGAGCGCGCGCCCATGGTGGTCCATGCTGAAGGTCCACAAGGCGGACGACCGCAGGATGCGCCCAAGCTCACCAAGGCGGCCATGGCCACCTACGATCTACTGCGGGCAGAAGCCTTGGGTCGCGACGAGACACTCAGCCGTATCCAGACCGCCTATGAGGAGTACACGAGATGATCCCCCGAACCACTCACCCGTACGCCTGGGTCAAGTCCAGCCACAGCGACCCCAACGGGGGCGAATGCGTCGAGTGGGCCCCTTCCCACGCGTCCGCGACCGGCATAGTTCCCGTGCGGGACTCCAAGCGCGCTGACGGCCCGGTCCTGATGGTCTCCGCTCAGGCGTTCACCGGACTTGTGGTGCTCGCCAAGAAGTCGCGCGTCTAGGCCCGCCAAGTGCAAGGCCCCGCACCCCTGCCGACTCGGGAAGGGTGCGGGGCCTTGGTCATGGTGTTCGGAGGCGGGTGATGGTGAGGACCGTGTGGCGGGTGGTGCGGAGGTCGGCCTCCGCCGACAACGTGGGGGTGACCTCGCGGTAGGCGATCTCGCCGAGGCCCGGTGCCATCGCCCGGCCCTCGCCTCCCGTGCCCGGCGGCAGCAGGGCCGCCGCCTGCGCGCGGAGCGTCGGGGTCAGAGGGGTGGACACCACCGGGGTGTCGTCGCCGGGGAGGACGACGACCAGTGCCCGGGGGTGGTCCGCCGGGCCCGTGTGGCCCACCACGACCGCGTCGCGCGGAGTCGTATGGCGGAGCTTCCACCAGATCCGGGCCCCGGCCCGGTACGTTCCGTCGAGCCGCTTCGCCACCAGGCCCTCGACGCCGATCGCGGGCAGGGAGTCGTACCACTGGGCCGCCTCGTCGGCGTCGAGGGTCATGGGGACGGCCTGGATCGGCGGGCCGAGCGGAGCCAGCAGGGCGGCCAGCCGGGATCTGCGGTGCCGGTAGGCCAGGCCACGCAGATCGCGGCCCTCCTCGGCGAGGAGATCGAAGGCCGCGTACGACGCCGGAAGCGTCCCGGCCAGCCCCGGCGCGTGCCGCTCCGTCGCCATGGCCCGTTTCTGGACGGCCGCGAAGTCGGTCCGGCCGTCCCGCCAGACGACGACCTCGCCGTCGAGGACCGTGCCCGGCGGCAGCCGGAGCGCCGCCGTCACGAGATCGGGGAAGGCGGCGGTCACGATCCGGCCGGAGCGCGCCTGGAGCCGTACGCGCCCGCCGCCGGGGTCGGTGTCCCGGAAGATCAGCATCCGGTGGCCGTCGAACTTGGGTTCGTACGCCAGGCCCGTCCCGCGCGGCAGGGTGTCCACGGACTCCGCGAGCGCCACCCGCACCGGCGGATGGAGACCGGGGCCGGTCATGGCAGCGGCCTGGCCGCCGCCGGGTCCAGGAGCGGCGCCAGCAGGTCGCCGTACCGTTCCAGCCGGGGGCCGATCGCGTCGAAGCGGAAGCCGAGGTCCGTGCCGGAGGCGATCTCGTCCCAGGTCACCGGGGTCGATACGGTCGGCTCGGGGCGCGCCCGCAGGGTGTACGGCGCCGCCGTGGTCTTCGCGGCGGCGTTCTGGCTGAAGTCCACGAAGACCTTGCCCGGGCGCAGCGCGCGGTTCATCCGGTGCAGGACGAGCCCCGGCAGCGCCGCCTCGCCCTCCTTGGCCAGCTCCTTGGCGTAGGCCGAGACCTCCCGCGAGGGGGTCGGGGCCAGCGGTACGAGCAGATGCAGGCCCTTGGCGCCGGAGGTCTTGGCGTACGCGGACAGTCCGTCGGCCGCCAGCCGCTCCCGCAGCCAGAGGGCCGCCTCGCAGCACTCCACGACGGTCGCGGGGGGCCCGGGGTCGAGGTCGAGGACCAGCCGGTCGGCGATCCCGGGTGCCCCGGCCCGCCACTGCGGGGTGTGGAACTCCACGACCAGGTTCGCCGCCCACACCAGGGACGGCAGATCGTCGACGACCACCTGGCGGGCCCGGGGGTCGTCGGAGTGCGGCACCGGGGTGGTCCGTACCCACGACGGCGTACCGGGCGGCGGGTTCTTGGTGAAGAAGCGCTGCCCGCCGGGGCCGTCCGGATAGCGCAGGAAGGAGACCGGCCGGTCCCGCAGATGCGGCAGCAGGGCCTCGGCGGTGACCGCGTAGTAGTGCACCAGCTCGCCCTTGGTCGTCCCGGTGGCGGGGTGGATGACCTTGTCGAGGTTGCTGAGCGCCACCTTCCGCCCGGCGACCTCGGTGATCGGCGTCATACGATGAGAATCACATGTTTATCGGGCGAAAGGGATCTAAGGTGCGATCCATTTGGAACGGTGCGATCTCATTCGGGCTGGTCAGTATCCCGATCAAGCTGGTGAACGCCACCGAGAGCCACTCGGTCTCCTTCCGGCAGATCCACACCACCGACGGCGGCCGGATCCGCTACCGCAAGGTGTGCGAGCTGGACGACGAGGAGGTCCCGGCCGCCGAGATCGGCAAGGGGTACGAGGAGGCGGACGGCTCGGTCATCACGATCACCGACGAGGACCTGGCGGCGCTGCCGCTGCCCACGGCCAAGACGATCGAGATCGTGGCCTTCGTCCCGGCCTCGTCGATCGATCCGCTCCAGATGGGCTCCGCGTACTACCTCTCGGCCAATGGTGTGCCCGCCGCCAAGCCGTACACCCTGCTCCGGGAGGCGCTCAAGCGGAGCGACAAGGTGGCGCTGGCCAAGTTCGCCCTGCGGGGGCGCGAGCGGCTGGGCATGCTGCGGGTCGTGGACGATGTGATCGCCATGCACGGGCTGCTGTGGCCGGACGAGATCCGGTCCCCCGAGGGGGTCGCGCCCGAGGCCGAGGTGGTCGTACGGGACGCCGAACTCGATCTCGCGGACGCCCTGATGGACACGCTCGGCTCGGTCGAGATGGACTCCCTCCACGACGACTACCGGGTCGCGCTCGAACAGCTGATCGCGGCGAAGGCGGAGGGCGGGGGCGCGCTGCCCGAGGCCCCGCCCGCCGAGGGCGGCGGCAAGGTCATCGACCTGATGGCGGCGCTGGAGAGCAGTGTGCGGGCGGCCAGGGAGGCCCGGGGCGACGGCGAGCCCGCGGAGGTCACCCCGATCGCGTCCCGCAAGCGGACGGCGGCAAAGAAGGCGCCCGCGAAGGCCGAGGCCGGAGCCTCGGCGAAGGGGGGCGCCAGGAAGTCCACCTCCGCGAAGACGGCGAAACCGGCGGCGAAGAGCGTGAAGTCCACGGCGGGTACGGCGAAAGGCGTCGCGAAGACCGCGAAGACCGCCAAGGCGGCGAAGGCCTCCAAGACCGCGAAGAAGGCCGCCCCGAAGAAGCGCGCCTCCGCCTGACGGCCGGGCCCCCGTCCCGTACCGCCCCGAGGTTGGCTGGAAATTGCAGACTGTGAAATCTTGCAGAATCTGCACGCTTCTCCCTACGGTGGAACGGTGACGACTGAAGGACGAGCGCGTGGCCGGGCCGCCGATGGCGGCCCCGGTCTTCGGGAGCGCAAACGGAGGCAGACCCACCGGCTGCTGGCGGTCACCGCCCTGCGGCTGGTCGTGGAACGCGGACTCGACGGGGTGACCGTGGAGGACATCAGTGCGGCGGCCGGGGTCTCGGCGCGTACGTTCTTCAACTATTTCGCGGTGAAGGAGGATGCGCTGCTGGTGCCCTACCCGGACGACGAGGAGCGGTTGGCCGAGCTGCCGGGCCGGATCGTCGATGCCCCGGCCGGGCTCTCCCCGCCGTGCGCGATGGCCCACGCCTGGCGGGGCGATCTGGACCGGTGGGACGCCGACCGCGACGAATGGCTGGCCCGGCTCACGGCGGTGACGGAGCATCCGGCGCTGGCCGCCCGGCTCGTCCGGTACATGACGGAGGAGAAGCGCGTCACCGTCGATGCCCTGGCCCGCCGGACCGGGCTGCCGCCCGACGATCCGTATCTCGAACTCGTCTTCTACGTGGTCGGGGGCGTCATGGAGGCCAGTATGGCGCTCTGGCTCCGGCTGGGCGGCGAGTCCCCGCTCTCCGGCCTCGTCGACAGCGGCGTCGCCACCGTCGAGGCCGGACTGCCCGTACCGGACCGGACGGCGGGCCCGGCCGGCGGCTGAACCGGCCGCCGCGTCACGACGCACCACCGCACCGCACCGCGAACTCGTCGCGGGACACCCGAAGCGACCGACACCCGAAGCGACACCGGAACGACCACCGGAACGACCACGGACATCGACGGGGCCAGGGCGGAACGGCGGACGGGACCACGAAGGGCCCGTCCGAAGGGCCGGTCCGCCGCGGGCCCGGTACGAAGGAGCGGAGGACCATGGACACGGCGATCGTCATCGGCGGCGGACAGGGCGGACTCGGGGCCGCCTACGCCCTGCGGAACCAGGGCTTCAGACCGATCGTGCTCGAAGCCGGTACCGAACCGGTCGGATCCTGGCCGCACTACTACGACAGCCTGACCATCTTCACGCCCGCCCGGCTGTCGCGGCTGCCCGGGATGCCGTTCCCCGCCCGGCCGGCCCATCTGCCGAGCCGCGACGAGATGGTGGCCTATCTGCGGACGTACGCCGCCCGGCTCGACTGCGAGATCCGGACCGGCAGCCGGGTCACAGCCGTCCACACCACACCCGAAGGCTACGAGGTGACGACGGAGACCGGCGATGTGCTGCACGCGCCGGTCGTGGTCGCCGCGACCGGCACCTTCGGCAATCCGCACCGCCCGGACATACCGGGCCTCGCGGCCTACACCGGGAAGGTGCTGCACTCCGCCGACTACCGCTCGCCCGAGGCGTTCGCGGGGCAGCGGGTCGTCGTGGTCGGCGCGGCCAACTCGGCGGTGCAGATCGCCCATGAGATAGCCGGGGGAGCCCGGACCACCCTGACCAGCCGGCGGCCGGTCAGATACACCAAACTCCGGCCCCCCAGCAGCCGGGCGGGCTGGAAGGCCCTCGAAACCGGACTGCTGTTACCGGTCGGGGCCCTGATACCGCTGCGCGAGTCCGCGATGGTCGTCGACAACGACGACATCTACCGCAAGGCCCTGGAGAGCGGCTTCCTCGACCACCGGGAGCTGTTCACCGCGGCCGACGGCACCGAGATCCGCTGGGCCGACGGCAGCTCCGAACACGTCGACACCGTCGTCCTCGCCACCGGATACCGCCCGGCGGTGGAGTATCTGCGGCCGATCGGCGCGCTCGACCACCGGGGTGTGCCCCGGCAGCGGTCCGGTATGTCGACGGTCCACCCCGGGCTCGCCTTCGTGGGTCTCGAAGGCCAGCGGTCCCTGCTCTCCGGCGGGATCCACGGCGTGGGGACGGACGCCACCCATATCGCCCGCAGGCTGCGCCGCTGGATCGCCTCCACGGAACCCGCCTGGCGCCGCCCGGCAGCCTGACGCCCGGTCCGAAGACGACAACGGCCCGCCGGAACCCCTCGGTTCCGGCGGGCCGCCTTCACGCCTTCACGCCTTCACGCCGTCGGCGTCGCCCGGACCCGTACCCGGGCCCGGACGGGGTACGTCACTTGCCGAAGTAGGCGTTGTGGACCGTGACGGACCCCTTGTTGTTCTTCTTGTCGGTGATCTGGGCCCGGAGCGACAGCGCCTTGCCCTTCGCCGGGGTGTTCACCGTCACCTTGCCGGACTTCACCGGAACGGACTTCCACGTCTTGCCGTTGTCGTACGACACCAGCACGGTCAGCGCCTTGAGGTTCGCCCCGGCCGCCGCGCCCTGCACGGTGACGGGGAAGGTCTGGGCGAGGCCCGCCGGAGCGGTGGCGTCCGGCGCCAGCTTCGGATGGAAGCGGGCCGTGGAGAGCGGCAGTGTCGTCGGGTTCTTGGTACGGACCGAGGTGAAGGTCCACGAGACGTCGAGCCGGGTCGCGGTCCGCGTCGTCGACGGGCTCCGGTTGACCGAGGACGCCAGGGTGTACGTGGCCGAGGCCGACGGCACCCGGAAGTATCCGTCGTCCACCGGCACCGGCTGGGTGTCGTGCAGGACCCCGTTGCGGTGCAGGGTGGTCTTCGCGGACGTCCACTCGACGTGGCCCAGATGGCCGGCGCCGTCGCCGAAGAGGCTGATCGGGACGTAGAGGTAGTTGCCGTCCCGCTCGCCCCGGCTCTGCTCGTTCAGGACCGGACTCTGGACCCCGGTATTGAAGTACTCGGCGTATGTCCTGCCGCCCGTGAACGGCTTCGCCGGTGTCCCGTACCGCGCCTCCACCGTGAGGAAGCCGTCCGGGTCGACGGGGCCGTACTGCCCGCCCATGACGCTCCAGACCGCACCGTCACCGGTGGACAGGTACACATTCCGGAAACCGGGCAGGTTCTGGATCGACCACGGGGTGCTGGTGGCGGACATGTCGGGCAGTTCGCCGTAGACCCCGGCCCCGCCCTTCTTGCCCGCGACGGAGGCGCCGATGGTGGTCTTCACCAGGGCCAGGTCCTTGGCCGCGTACGTCTTGGTCCAGCCGGTGGCCAGCCGGTCGACCGGCCCGCCGGAGAGCGTGTTGAAGTCCGTCGTACCCCGCGTCGACTGCGTGTACCAGGACTGGGTGAGGGTACCGCCGGTGAAGCGCGACCCCTGGGCGGCCGTGCGGACGTTGTCGAAGCTCTCGAAGTCCATGGAACGGCTGAAGTAGTCCCCGTTGGGGGATTCGACGGTGTAGGTCATGCCCGCGGACGTCTGCCGGGCCGCCGCGTCGGGCACCTTGACCGTGACCGGCTTGGTGGTCCGGCCGTCGAGTTCCACCGTGGTGGCGCGGGTGACCGCCAACCGGAGGTTGTTGATCAGGTCGCCGCCCTTCTCCGGCCGGACGGCGTCCACCGGGGCGAACGCGGCCATCTCGTAGGTGCCGCGGGGCAGCCGGACCGTGGTGGTGCCCCGGGACAGATCGGGGTAGAAACTCTTCTCGGCGGCCTGCTCCGACAGGCCCGTCAGATCGGCTCCCCACAGGGTGCTGGGCGCGCCGTCCCGTCCGGTCGTCCGGAACGTGACGTCGTACGACTCGATCTCGCGCTCCACCGAGGCCGGGACGCGGACGCTCGTACCGCCGCCGGACGCGGCGACGGTGACCGAGTAGGAGCCGTTCACCGTCCCGCCGATGGTGGTGTCGGCCGTCAGGTCGACGGTCGCCGTACCGCCCGACGGGACCGTGACCTGCCGCGCCCCGAGGGTGAAGAACCCGGCTGGCGCGGGCCGCCCGTCACCGCCCTTGGGCGCGGTCAGCGACAGGTCGAGGGTCACGGCCGCGGGGCCGCTGTTGCTGTACGTGATCTTCTTGGTGACGGGTGTGTCGTCGTTGTGGGGCCACTGCTGCGTCCCCAGGGAGAGCGACGCGGGCTCGGCGACGACCTTCTGGTCGATCGCCTTGTCGACGCGGAGCCGGCCCGCACCCTGCTGGAAGACGGAGTAGGAGCCGTCCTTGGCCGAAGCCATCAGCACCGACTTGATCCGGTCGCCCGTCCAGCCGGGGTTCTGCTGCTTGAGGATCGCCGCGGCGCCCGCGACATGCGGTGTCGCCATGGACGTACCGCTGTGGGTGGCGTACCCGGGCGGGTTCTGACCGCCGGTGCCGGTGGCGGCGGCGGCCGTGGTGTCCACACCGGGCGCGGTGATCTCGGGCTTGAGACCGCCGTCGCCGGTGCGCGGGCCGACCGACGAGAAGTCGGCGATCCGGTCGTTGTCGTCGACGGCGCCGACGGTCAGGGCCGCGTCGGCGCTGCCGGGCGAGTCGATGGTGCCCGGCTGGGGTCCCGAGTTGCCCGCGGCGACGGCGAACAGGACGCCCTTCTCCGCGGAGACCTTGTTGATCTGGGCTTCCAGCGCGTCGATCGCGGGGGTGTCGTACCCGCCGAGGCTCATATTGATGATGTCGGCGCCCTGGGCCACGGCCCAGTCGACGCCCGCGACGATCCCGGAGTCGTGCCCGCCGCCGTTGTCGTCCAGCACCTTGGCGTTGATCAGCTCCGCGCCGGGCGCCACGCCCTTGAAGCGCGCGTCCTTCGTCCCCGTACCGGCGGCTATGGACGCCACATGGGTGCCGTGGCCGTACCGGTCCGCGATCCCGGACGACGATCCGCTGAAGTCCTTGGCGGCGACGACCTTGCCCGCGAGGTCGGGGTGGGAGGCGTCGATCCCGGTGTCGAGGACGGCGATCTGCACCCCGGTGCCGTCCAACTGCCGGGACCAGGCGGCCGGGGCCCCGACCTGCCCGGTGCTCCGGTCCAGCGACACCTTGCGGACGCCGTCCAGCCAGATCCGCGAGATGCCGGAGGTGGTGGCCGCCGAACCGTTGCCGCCGGGGCGGGTGAGGGCGTCCCACAGCTCGCCGGTACGGCCCCGGGCGCTGGTGACGGCGTCGGCGTCGAGGATCGACAGGGTGCGGCGGACGGTGGTGCCGTCGGAGGCCCGGACCCCGGCCCTGGCAGTGTCGGCGGCCGTGCCCCGGTAGCCGACGATCACCTTCAGCCCGGCGCGGTGCGCCTTGCGGCTCTCCGGCTTGGCGAGTTCGGTGATGTCGAAGAGCCGCCGGTCGAGTGTGCCGTCGGCGATCAGCCGCCGCGCGTCGCGCGGGACGACATAGGTACGGCCGTCGCGTATCTCGGTGACGACGGGTATGCCCGTGCGCCCTTCGGCCCGCTGGACGGAGACGACACGGCCCCGGTCGTTCACGAGGACGCGGTCGCCGGTGATGAGCGTGATGGTGTGGAGACCGTGGCCCGTGGCCCCGTCCCCATCGGCGACCGGGACCCGGTCCGGCCCGCCGTTCCCGGCCGACGCCGGGCTGGTCATACCCGTCGTCAGAGCCGCGGGGGGGGCGGGGGGGGCGCGCCGCCGGGGGCCCGGGGTGGGGGGGTGGGAGAGATGCTGAACCACCAGAGGGGGGCGAGGGGGGGGGGGGGGGGGGGCACCACGGGCGAAAGAATAGAGAGACGAA
>NZ_JBHYZV010000033.1:0-61431 GCF_042753905.1 Streptomyces sp. NPDC059248
GGGTTTCGTCGGGCTGTTGGGGGCCGGCGGGGCCCGGGAGTGATCTCCGGGCCCGCGCACCGGGGCGCGCGCCGCGCGCCCCGGCTTAGCCGGTTAGGTGTCGCTTCGTCCGGGTACGGCTCGTGGTCGTGTCGGCGCATGGGGTGACAGTCGGTCAGGTATAAACCGGGTGGTCCGCTCGGGGCGGGTGACGGGTCCGGTGCCCGTGGCGTCCCGGCGACGGCCGGTCGACCGGTACCGGGCCCCGGGCCGGGGCTCCTGGAGAGCAAGGCGGTCCCCCATGAGTACACCTCGATTCCTGTTCCCTTCTCCACTTCCCTCCTCTGCTCCCGATCCGTCGCGATGGCGTCGGGCGGCTGTCGCGGGCGGCGCGGTGCTCGCGACCGCGTGCGCCCTCCTGGTCGCGGTTCCGGGGACGGCGACCGCAGAGACGAGTCTGTGCACCGTCAACAACAGTCCGATCGTCAGCGAGACCATCACCGGCACCAGCGGGAACGACCTGATCCGATGCACGAGCGGTGTCTCCCCGGGTACCACGATCGACGCCGGAGAGGGGGACGACACCATCCGGATCTCGTCCGGCGGCGGAGTGTCCGTCAACAGGGGGACCATCAACGGCGGAGTGGGAAACGACATCATCTTTGTGACCGGTGGGACGACGGCCAGCAGCGGCAGGGGATCGGACGGGAACAACGGCGCTGTCAACGGAGGCGCCGGAGACGACGAGATCCGGGTCACCGCGGCGCACGGTCGCGGCGGCGGGGGAGACACCCGTACGGGAGGCGTCGGCGGGTACGGCAACACCGGGACCATCGACGGCGGTGGCGGGAACGACACCATCGTGGTCCGGGGCGGGAACGGTGGGCGCGGAGGGACCAGCAGTGGCGGCGGCACCGGTGGTGCGGCCAACCGCGAAGGGACCGTCGTCGGCTCGGGCTCCATCACCTTGATCGGTGGCAACGGCGGAAACGCCGGACAGACCCAGTTCGGCGAGACTCCGGACTCCGACGGGGGTGAGGGCGGTATCGGCAACGACGGCACGCTCAGGACCCGTCCGCTGTCCCTGAACAACCAGGTCACCGTGACTGGTGGAAACGGCGGCTTCGGGCTGTCCAACGGTGAGGGCGGCAACGGCGGCGACGCCAATGACGAGAGCATCACCATGGTCGGGCGCGTCACCCTCCGGGGCGGCAACGGCGGAGACACCCGCCAGACCGGCTCGGAAGGCGGCAACGGCGGCAACGGCAACGACGGGCCCCTCACCGTTCTCGGAGTGGGCGGCACCTCCACCGGCGGCAACGGCGGCGCCGGTCACCCCGGCGGGGCCGGCGGGCGCGGCAGCCGTACCGTCATCGACGGCCTGGTCACCACCATCGACGGAGCCCCCGGAGCCAATCGCTGACTCCCGTCGACGGCAGGAGCGGCGACGCGTGATCCCCACCCGTTTCCGCCTGCCGGGTGTGGGCCGGGAGACCCCGGCCCACACCCGCGTACCTAGGAAGCGTCCCGTACCGTGCCGGTGAAGACCGGTCCGTGCGGCGCGTCCCCCGGAGGGTCGAACCGCAGCCGCAGCGACTCCATCGGTTCGGCGCGGCCGTCGCGCTCCGTCGGGATCGCGACATCGACACTCGTCCGGCCCACCGGGACCATCACGGGGAAGTACGGCTCCGGAACGGCGACCGAAAGCGGACGCTCCGGCTCCGGGCCGGTTCCGATGTACTCGGCCAGCCACTCCGCGCCCACGTCGGTCGTGGACACCTCGGGCCCGCCGGTCACCGGCAGCACATGGAAACCGGCGTCCCACAGCTCGGCGTCCGCGGCCTGGGACAGGGACACCCGCCAGGTCAGCGGCTCGCCCTCGGTGACGTCGGCGGCGACGGGCGCGGCGGAGAACTCCGGCATCGGATCGTCGTTGAGCGTCGTGATGCCACCGTAGTCGGAGCCCACGACGGCGCCACGCGCCGTCTTCACGGACACGGCGTGCCCGTCGTCGTACGAGAAACGCGTGTTGCCCCGGACGGTCAGGGTGACATCCACCGGGTTCACCCCCGGGCGGACCGTCACGAGCCGTCCCCGCGGCATACCGGTCTCCGGGTCGGGGGTGTACACCCACACCCGGCCGGTGCCCTTGCCGGAGACCCGGACCGGATAGTGGTACGTCCGCTCGCCCGAGTCGCCCTCCTGCACCGTCAGCCTGCCGACGTCGATCCGCGGCATCGCGGCCTGCCGGACCGCCGGAGTGCCGGCGCGCCAGCCCCACGCGTCGATCAGCAGCAGCTCACCGTCTCGGCTGCGCGGTGTCAGCTCGACCTCCGCCAGCCGCTTCGTATCGACTCCGGACCGTACCGCGGCCCCCAGCCCGACCCGGACCTCCTGGGCCCAACGCGCGGAGATGTCGGCGCTGCCCGGCAGTCCGTCGAGCCGGACTCCGCCGAGGACGGCCCGCCGCCCCGAGGCGTCGGTGACCGCGACGTCGAACCGGGTACCGGCGCTGTCGGGCGGAACGGCGACCCGCAGGGCGAGCGCCCGGGAGTCCCCGGCCCACACCGGCCGGGCGGGCCGGATCCGTACCGGTGTGCCCGGCGCGGTCCACGCGGCCGTCACCGACTTGCGGCCCAACTCCTGCCGGGTGTGCCACAACGCGAAGTGCGGCGTGGAGAAGGACTCCCCCTGCGGCAGGCAGGCCGTCGGCTCGTCCCACGCGACCTGGTCGCACACCCGCCCGCCGGTCACCGACATACCGGAGTCCGGCAGCAGGACGGGCGCGCGGTGTCCGCCGACGGCGTGGGTGTGCACCCGTGCCGGACCGGCGGACGGCGCGCGGCGGCCCGTACCGTCGAGCAGCGGGCGCAGCCGGTCGTCGCCCCCGACGAACAGTTGGGCGGCGGCGGCGATGTACGTCGCCCCGGCCCGCTGCTGCCGGTCGGCGGTCAGCCGGGTCGGCGCGGAGGGCGCGCACACCGGGTCGGGCCGCTCCGGATCGTGCCAGAAGTCGTCCTCGGCGGGAGCCTCGGCCTGACCCGGTGTCCACTCGCTGTTGAAGTAGTTGTGGTTGGCGCCCACCATGTAGATCGCGCTGTGGAGCGCCGTACCGCTGCCGACGCCGCGGACGGCGTCGGGATACATCTGCCCCTGGAGGTCGGAGACATCGCCGTCACAGCCCGGGAGGATCGTCGCCGAGGGGACGTCCGGCGCCGGGTTCTGGCCGAAGAGGGTCGGGCCGATCAGCACGGTGCCGCGGATCCTCCAGCGCACCGGGCCCCGGTAGCCGTCCTGGTCGGCGGGCGCCCGGTGCAGACTGTCCATGGCGGCCCGGTTGACCCCCTCGCCGCCCCGGGAGTGCCCGACGAGCAGGACCCGGGAGAGATCGGCGGGCGCGCCCGCCCGTATCGCTGCCGGGGCCGTCGCGGGCTTCGCCGCCCACCCCGCCCAGCGCGCCAGATGCAGCCGGACCAGGGACGAACGGGCCTGCGCCCCCGCGTCGTCGATGGCATGGTCCTGGGCGTTGATCCCGTTCGCGGAGATCGAGACCGTCGCATAGCCCTGGGACGCGAGCAGCCGCTGGGCGCGGAGATAGCCCTTGTGGCTGGGTATGGGGCGCTGACCGTCGGCGCACGGCCAGATCAGGTCGGCCTCGCCGCCGGGGGTGTAGCAGGTGGTGTGGCGTCCGTGGAGGAAGAGCGCGAGGGGCCGCTTGCCGGGAGCCTCGCGCGGCGACACGACCACGCCGGTCATCTCCACGGGCGTGTCCATGCCCGGCAGCCGTACGGACGGCAGCCGGTACTCGCCGGTGGTGGTGGCGTACGGTCCCGCCACGCCAGGGTCGACCGCGTTCACGGGCGGAGGGGTGTACGGCGCCGCCTTGCGGGCGGAAGCGCCGGGCGGCTCGTCCGCCTTCCGGGCGGATCCGGCCGCGTCGAGCCTGCGGCCACCGGCCGTCACCCGCAGATCGCCGGTCCGCCCGATACGGGCTTCGTCGAGCGGCAGCCGGAAGGTGTGCCCGTCGGACACGGCCTCGGGGTAGCCGATGAGCCGGTCGCCCGCGAAGAACCCGACGCGGGCGTCGCCTATGGGTACACGGCGCTCCGAGCGCCACTCCAGATAGCGCTCCGACCCGGTGGCGGCGATCCGCCAGCCGTCGGGGAGCGGGGCCGCGGCGGAGGCCGTGGATGGTCGCGGGGAACCCGGGGGATCGGCGTACGCCGTCCCCGGAACCACCATTGCCAGCGCGAGGACCGCGGCGGTCGCGGTGAGCCTGCGCGACATTCGGATCACGTGGATCTCCTTGTCTTCAGCTTGTCTTCAGCGTCTTCGGCCGTGCTGAAGCCCCTCGGTCTCAGGGGCCCGTTTCCTTCCGGGGATGGCCGCGCGGACTCGATGGTTGCCTTGGGCGGGTGATGGCTTGATCACATCCCGGGGCGTCGGACGTGGCTCAACACGCCCATGGGAGACGGAGATTCGAGGAGGGGCGGAGCCGGCCGCCCGCCCGCGCGCGGCCCCGGCGGCCCGCAGATGATGGACCGTGATCCAGTGCGGCCCGGGACCCCCCCCGGGGTGCTCCCGGGGCCACTCCGGGAGCACCACCGGAAGCATCCCGGAGACGCCACCGGGAACGCTCCGGGCCGCCCTCGCGCCATCGCCGCACACAATCGCCACACGGCTGTAACAAGCCGTCCGCACCGCCCGCCGCACCCATCCCGGCCTGCGGTGATCCATCCAGCCGCGGCCGCCGCACCCCTCGTACGACCCGCTCGTCCAACGCCGTGACGCCGGGCCCCTCTTGTGAAATGACGGTCCTGTTGTCAGGGTGTGGTCCTGGCGGACGGAGTTGACATGCTCCTGACGCTTCGGGTGTGTGTGACACATCCGTGGAGCCGCACAACGTATCCACCACACGCACCACCCCCCACCGGCGCACCACCCATGAGGAGGATCCCTCTAATGGCAGTGACGCAGTACGACGGACGACGTGACACCGCCCGTTCCCGGCGCAGGCTCTCCCCCCTCGGGGCCACCCTGGCCGCCGCCCTCACCTTCGGCCTGATGACGGCGCTGCCCGCCACGGCGGCGCCCGACGCCCGTGAGGGCCGTATCGTCGACGCCGGCGCCGCCGGCGCGATCGCGAACAGCTACATCGTGACCCTCCGGGACGGCCAGGTGCGTTCGGCCACCGCCGAGGGCCGGGCGCTCGCGCAGAAGTACGGCGCGAAGATCAAGCGGACCTACACCACGGCCCTCAACGGCTACGCGGTCACCCTCTCCGAGGGCCAGGCGAAGAGACTCGCCGCCGACCCCAAGGTGGCGTCCGTCGCCCAGGACCGTACGGTCAGCACCCAGGCGACCCAGTTCAACCCGCCCTCGTGGGGCCTCGACCGGATCGACCAGCCCAATCTGCCGCTGAACCAGCGCTACAACTACCCGGACTCGGCCGGTGCGGGCGTCAGCGCGTACATCATCGACACCGGCGTCCGGATCACCCACGTCGACTTCGCCGGCCGGGCCTTCAACGGGTACGACGCCGTCGACAACGACAACATCGCCCAGGACGGCAACGGCCACGGCACCCATGTCGCGGGCACCGTCGCCGGCACCCTCCACGGAGTCGCCAAGCGGGCCCGGATCGTCGCCGTACGCGTCCTCAACAACGCCGGCTCCGGCACCATCACCGGCGTCGTGGCCGGGGTCGACTGGGTCGCCCGCAACGCCGTCAAGCCCGCCGTGGCCAACCTGAGCCTCGGTGGCGGCGCCAACAGCACCCTCGACGCCGCGATCCGCCGGCTCATCGCCTCCGGGGTCACCGTGGCGGTCGCCGCCGGCAACAGCAACGCCGACGCCTCCGGCTTCTCCCCGGCCCGGGTGACCGAGGCGCTCACCGTCGGCTCCACCACCATCACCGACACCCGGTCCAGCTTCTCGAACTACGGCTCCGTACTGGACCTGTTCGCCCCCGGCCAGAACATCACATCGGCCTGGCACACCAGTGACACGGCGACCAACACCATCTCGGGTACATCGATGGCCGCGCCGCACGTCGCCGGTGCCGCCGCCCTCCACCTGGGCACCAACCCCACCGGTACACCCGCCGCGGTCGGTTCCGCCATCGTGTCGGCGGCGACACCCGGTGTGGTGATCAACCCCGGTCCCGGCTCGCCCAACCGGCTGCTGCGCGTGAGCTGATCCAGCCTGCCGACCGGCCGCGGGCCGGACCGCGGTGACGGCGAGCCCCACACCTCACCGCCACCGCCCGCACGGCCCCCGGAGACACCCGGACCACGAGTCCGGCGCCTCCGGGGGCCGTCCGGCATTCCCGGGACGCGTCGGGGGCGGGATCGGGGGCGGGATCAGGGACGCGATCGGGGTCCGGCCGGGGAGATCCCCGATGGCCGTCCCGCCCCGCCCGGCCAGGCTGACGGCATGACACCGACACCCTCCCGACGACTCGTCCTCGGCGCCGCCGCACCGGCCGCCCTCGCCGCCGTCGGCGCGACCGGCCGGCCGGCCACCGCCGCCGGGACCGGCCCCCGGACCGCCACCGCGCCGACCTCCCGGGACCGGGCCTTACGAGCCGCGATCTCCGACCTCACCGCCCCGCACGCCACCTGCGCCCAGCTGACCGTCGACGACGGCGCCGGAGGCGAGCCCTGGTACGGCTCCGCCGGATACGCCCACCCCGCCGCCGAACGCCCGCCGCACCCCGGGGACGCGCTGCGGGTGGGCAGCGTCACCAAGATGTTCCTGGCCGCCCTCGTCCTCCAGCAGTGGGCCCGCGGGCGACTGGAGCTGGACGGGCCCATCGGCCGCCATCTGCCGGCCGGGCTGCTTCCGGACTCCTTCGGCCGGATCACCGTCGGCCAACTCCTCGACCACACCAGCGGTATCCCCCGGCACATCGGACTGCCCTCCGAGAACACCCCCGAGGAGGTCTGGCGGCACCGTCTGGACCGCTGGACCCCTGAGGAACTGCTCGCCACCGTCACCCACGCCGCGCCGTCCGGGACCGGCCGCGTCCAGGAGTACCGGGGCGTCAACTATCTGCTGCTCAGCCTGATCGTCGAAGACGTCACCGGGCAGACGTACACCGACGCCGTCGCCTCCCGGATCGTCCGACCCCTCGGACTGCGCCGTACCCATGTCCCCGGGCCCGACCCCCGGCTGCGCGGGCCCCACGTCCAGGGCTTCATCCGGATGACCGACGGCACCCGGCGCGACATCACGGTCCAGCGCCAGGACGCGTCCCGAGGCGACGGCGACATCGTCTCCAGCCATGCCGACCTCCTCCGCTTCCACACGGGCCTGCTCTCCGGCGAACTGCTCCCGCCGCACGCCGTCGAGCAGCTCTTCCGGGTCCCGTCCGTCCCGATGACCGACGGCGGCCCCGCGCGTTACGGCAGGGGATTCCAGCGGGCCGAGGCGAACGGCGTGGTGTTCTGGGGGAAGACCGGGGAGCAACACGGCTACCGGACCCGGGTCTTCGCCACCCGGGACCTGCGGACCCGGTTCGTCCTCACCTACCATCCGACCCGGCGGTCGGACCCCCGCCAGATGGTCGAACGGGTGGTTGCCGCCCTCACGGCCCCGCCCGCGCGCTGAGCCGGTCGACGACGCGCCCCGGAGCCGTGCGGCCGTCCGTCTCATACGGCCGTCCGTCCCGTACCGCCGTACGGCTCCCCGGTCAGCCCCGCCGGGCCTCGACGAGGCAGCGCCGCGCATACGCCACGAAGGGGCCGTGGCGCTCCATGAAACCGTGCAGTTCAGCCAGCCGGGGGCGGTAGGCGTCGACCGTGAAGCCCGGGACGGTCCAGATGACCTTACGGAGGAAGTGGACCACCGCCGCGATGTCGTGGAACTCCATCCGCAGCGCCTCCGTCCGCAGATCCACCACATCGAGGCCCGCCGCCTCCGCACCGGCCGCGAGCGCCACCGGGTCCGCGCCCGAGGTGGTCGCGCCCGGGGGAAGGGGGCGCCGCCCCAGCTCCTCCAGGGCCTCGTTCACCGCGCGCGGTCCCATCAGGAACTCGGTGAGCTCCCGTACGCTGCCCGCCCCCACCTGCTGCGACAGATACGTACCGCCGGGCCGCAGCACCCGGCGGATCTCGTCCCAGCGGGTCACCACCGGATGACGGCTCACCACCAGATCGAAATCCTCCGCCGGGAAGGGGAGATCGTCCTCGTCACCGGCCTCGACGACGAGCCCGCCGAGCGGCGCCAGATTCCGCCGGGCGATGTCCAGGTTCGGCGGCCACGACTCCGTCGCCACCAGGACCGGCGGCGCTACCGGGACCGAGGCCAGGACCTCGCCCCCGCCGGTCTGGACGTCCAGGGCCGCCCCGGCTCTCGCCATCCGGTCCGCGAGCAGCGTCGCGTACCCCCACGACGGCCGTCGCTCGGTCGCGCGCCCGGCGAACCAGGAGAAGTCCCAGCCCTCCGTCGGCGCGTTCGTACCCTCGGCGATGAGATCTTCGAATCGGGACACGGGCCGAGCCTGGCAGACGGGGGAGGACACCGCATCCATGTTTGCGCCCCGACGCGGCCCGCCGGGCGCGGCCTGTCCGGCGCTACCCGCCCGTCCCGGCAGCGTCGCCCCGTCCACCCCGTCCGCCCCGGGCCATCGGGGGACGCGGTGCCGGGCCGCCCGTCAGACGACGACCCCCGCCTCCGCCGGCGCCGACTCCGGGGCCAGAGCTCCGCCCCGTACGAACGCGGCGTCGAACCCCGCCTTCCCGAGCACCGCCTCCGCCGCCGCGCCGATCCGGTCCACATCGCCGCGCTCCGCCGCCGCCAGCGGCGCCCCCGTCGCCGCCCGCGCCGCGTCCGCGCACCCCAGCAGCAGCGCCGCCGCCTCCGCCCGGCCCGCCGGGACCAGCGCGTCCGCGAGCCCCTCCAGGGCCAGCGCCATCGCCCGCGGATCCCGTGTCGTCACCGCCGCCGCATACCCCTCCGACTGGAGCCGCAGCGCCTCCGCCGTGTCCCCGCGCATCGAGGCGACAAACCCCAACTCGGCCAGCACCAAGGCGTTCCCGCCCTCCAGACCGACCTCCCGGTGCCAGTCCAGCACCTCCAGCAGATGGCGCTCGGCGGCATCCTGATCCCCCTCACGGCGCGCCCCGAGCCCCAGCCCGATCAGCGCGTTGATCTCACCCGAGCGGAAGTCCAGCGCCGCCGACTCCCGCAGCGCCTCCTCGTGGTGCTCGCGCGCCGCCGCGAAGTCCCCGCCGAGCAGGGCGGCCCGGCCCAGGCCCGACAGCAACTCGGGGACCTGCGTCGACAGACCGAACCGCCGCGCCGTCGCCAGGCCCTCCTCCCGCAGCCGCCGGGCCGTCGGATAGTCCCCGTGGATCTCGGCGACCGCCGTGAGCGGGAAGACGAGCCGGAGCCCGCCACAGGCGTCGCCGATCCCGTCGAACAGCCGCGCGCCGAGCGTCGCGTCTTCCAGCGCGCCCACGAGATCGCCCCGCAGCAGCCGCTGGGTCGCCCGGTCCGCCAGCGCCGCCGCCTCCCCCCACCGGTCGCCCAGCGCCCGGAAGCCGTCGAGCGCGGGCCCGGTCAGCGCCTCACCGGCCGCGACATCGCCCGTACCGTGCAGCGCGTGGCCGAGGAACCAGCGCGCCCGCGCCAGTGCCGTGCCCGGCGCCCCGTCCCCGTACTCCCCGGCCGCGACGGTCTCCGCCAGCGCCTCGGCGAACAGCGCCGCCCGGTTCCCGCCGTCCCCGGCGAGCACCGTCACCGCGGCCCGCGCCACCAGGACCCGGGCCCGCAGCGCCGGATCGCCGGCGGGCAGCCCGCGTACGGCGGTCAGTACCCGGCGAGCCTCCGCGAGCCGCCCTCGCAGCACCCAGTACCAGGTCAGGGCGTCGGCGATCCGCAGGGCCCGGTCGGTGTCCCCGTACGCCCCCGCCGTCTCCACCGCCCACCGCAGATTCACGCTCTCCGCGTCCAGCCGGGCCAGCAGCCCGAACTGGCCGGGGCCCCGCAGCCCGGGAGCCGCCGACTCCACCAGCCGGACGCCGTACTCCAGATGCCGGGCCCGTACGGTGTCCAGCTCACCCGCCTCGCGCAGCCGTTCCAGACAGTACGCGGACACCGACTCCAGCAGCCGGTACCGTTCGCCGTCCCCGACGACCCGCACCAAAGACCGGTCCACCAGCCGGGCCAGCAGCTCGATGACGTCGTCGCGGTCGATGCCGCCGCCCGCGCACACCGCCTCGGCCGCCTCCAGCGTGTAGCCGTCCGGATGCGGCGCCAGCCGTCGCAGCACCGCCCGCTCCTGGTCGGTGAGCAGCTCCCAGCTCCAGTCGATCATCGCCCGCAGGGTCCGCTGACGCGCCGGGGCGTCCCGGCGCCCGGCGCGCAGCACCCGGAAGCGGTCGTCGAGCAGGCCGGGCAGCCGGTGCACCCCCAGCGCCCTGACCCGGGTCGCCGCCAGCTCCAGCGCCAGCGGCAGCCCGTCCAGCCGGCGCGCCACTGCCTCCACGGCGGCCCGGTTGCCGTCGTCGAGCCGGAAACCGGGCGCCCCGGCGGCGGCCCGGGAGACGAACAGCTCCACCGCGGCGCCGGGGGAGAGCGGCGGTACCGGCCACAGCGTCTCCGGCGCCAGCGCCAACGGCTCCTGACTCGTCGTCAGCACCACCAGTCCGGGCGCCTGCCGCAACAGCCGCTCCACCAGCGCCGCCGCCCGCTCCACCACATGCTCGCAGTTGTCGAGCAGCAGCAGCATCCGCCGCCCCCGCAACGCGGCTGCCAGCCGCTCCCCGGGCGATCCCGGCCGCCGGGCCCCCCACACCCCGTCGTCCCGCAGCCCCATGGCGGCCGCCACCACCTCCGCCGGATCGCCGCCCGCGCCCGCCAGCTCCACCAGCCGCACCCCGTCGGGAAAGTCGCCCGCCACCCGGTCGGCGACCGCCAGGGCCAGCCGGGTCTTGCCCACCCCGCCGGGCCCGGTGAGCGTCACCAGCCGCCGGGACCCCAGCAGCGCCGCGACCTCGCCCACCGCCGAGTCCCTGCCGACCAGTTCACCCGGCGGAACCGGAACCACGGGAACCACCGGAGCCCCACCCGCCGCCGTATCGCCCGTATCGCCCGTCGAGGCCACCGCGGCTACCGCCGGGGCCGCGACCCGTGGCGCGTCCAGCGACGGATCCCGCCGCAGCACCGCCGCGTGCAGCGCCACCAGCTCCGGGCCCGGATCGAGCCCCAGCGCGTCGGCGAGACCGCGACGGAACGTCTCGTACACGGCCAGCGCCTCACCCTGCCGCCCACTCGCGTACAACGCCCGTACCCGCGCCGCGAGCAGCCGTTCCCGCAGCGGATGCTCACCGACCCGCTCGGCCAACTCCGCCGCGAGCGCCGCGTGGTCCCCGATCGCCAGCCGCGCCTCGGAGCGGTCCTCCACGACCGTGAGCCGCTCCTCCTCCCAGCGGGCCGCCGCCGCCCGGACGAAGGACCGGTCGGCGAAGTCCGCGAAGGCGGGGCCGCGCCAGATCGCGAGGGCCTCCGCGAACAGCCCGGCCCGTACCGCGGGGTCGGGAACCCGGCGGGCCCGGGCCGCCAGCGTCCGGAAGGACGCCGCGTCCAGCGCCCCCTCGCCCGGGACGAGCTGATAGCCGGGCGCCCGGGACACCACCAGGTCCCGCCCGCCGGGCGCGGCCCGGGCGAGCACCGCGCGCAGTTGGGACACCTTTGCCTGCAGGGCCCGCTGCGGATGCCCCGGGGTGTCGTCGCCCCACAGATCGTCGATCAGCCGGTGGGCTGCGACCGGCCGCCCCGGATCGACCAGCAAGGACGCGAGCAGGGTGCGGACCTTCAGCTCCGGCACCCGTACCGGACGCCCGTCCCCGGCCCATACCGCCACCTCGCCGAGTATCCCGAACCCGATCCCGCCCGTCGCCGGACCGCCTGATGCCGTCCTACGCGTCGCCGGACCGCCCGTCGCCGCCGGCCCGCCGGGTCCTGGTCCTTCCGCCTCCCGGTGCCGGACCGCCGCGTCCCCCGCCCGACGTCCCGACCGTCCGTCGTCCCTACCCCGCATGACCACTCCTTCCCCCTCCCCGGCCCCCGCCGGGGTCTCGGCCCCACCGGCCTTTTCCGCACCTTGTCACACCCGCGCGATCACGCCGAAGTTATCCACAGCCCGCGTCCGCCGCCGTGCGGAGCGACCGCCGAACCGGCCCCCGAACCGGCCCGAACCGCGCCCGAAGCGCCCCCCAACCCGGCCCGAACCCGGCCCGAACAGATTCCGAGCCGGACCCGAACACCCGGGCCGCAGTCTCTTCATCAGCAGCCGGACGCAGCAGGCGGACGGCCCACCGGAAGGACCGAGACCATGCAGCGCTTCCACGGCAGGACCGCCCTCGTCACCGGCGCGAGCCGCGGCATCGGCCGCGCGATCGCTCTCCGCCTGGCGGCGGAGGGGGCCCGGGTCGGTATCCACTACGCCGTCAACGAGGCCGCCGCGCAGAACACCCTCACCGCGGTCGAGGCGGCGGGCGGCAGCGGCTTCCTCGTCCGTGCCGAACTCGGCGTCCCCGGCGACGCCGACGCCCTGTGGGCAGCCTTCGACCGGCACGCCGACGGACTCGACATCCTTGTCAACAACGCGGGCGTCGCCGGACACGGCACCATCGACCAGGTCACCGAGGCCGACTACGACCGGGTCTTCGCCGTCAACGCCAAGGCCCCCTTCTTCATCGTCCAGCGCGGTCTGAGCCGACTGCGCGACGGCGGCCGGATCATCAACATCTCCTCCGGCGTCACCAAGGTCGCCTTCCCCGGTATGACGTCGTACGCAGCGTCGAAGGGCGCCGTCGAAGTGCTTACGCTCACCCTGGCGCAGACCCTCGGCTCCCGGGGCATCACCGTCAACGCGGTCTCCCCGGGCACCATAGAGACCGATATCCACCCGTGGATGGCCGACGCCGACGCGAAGGCCGCCGCCGGGGCGTACTCCGTCTTCAACCGGGTGGGACAGCCCGAGGACGTCGCCGACGTGGTCGCGTTCCTCGCCTCCTCCGACGGTCGCTGGGTCACCGGCCAGAACATCGACGCGAGCGGAGGATCCGGCCTTGGCATCTGACCTCGCCCCCGCGACCGCCCGCGCCCCGGGGCGGCACACCCTGCTGGTCCTCGCCCACCCCCGGGCCGACTCCCTCACCGCCCGGGTCGCCGGGCGGCTGCGGGACCGCCTCACCGAAGGCGGCGGCACCGTCGACCTCCTCGACCTCCACCGGGAGGACTTCGACCCCCGGCTCACACCCGCCGACGAACCCGACTGGGAGAACCGGGAGAAGGAGTACTCACCCGAGGTCCGGGCCCAGATGGCCCGGGTCGCGCGCGCCCACGACATCGTCGTCGTCTTCCCCGTCTGGTGGTACTCGGTCCCCGCCGTCCTCAAAGGCTGGATCGACCGGGTCTGGAACTACGGCTTCGCGTACGGCCGCAGCACCCCCCGGCTCGCCGGGAAACGCATGATCTGGCTCGGCCTCGCCGGGGCGGACGCCGACGGCTGGACCCGAAGCGGCCTCGACGACGCCCTCGACCTCCAGCTCCGGGTGGGCATCTCCCGCTTCTGCGGAATCGACGACGCCACCGTCCGGCTGCTGCACGGGACGGAACTCTCCGGGATACCCCCGCACCGGCGCCCCGCGCGCGTCCAGGAACTGCTCACCGAAGCGGAGGCGGCCGTACTCCCCGGCCGCCCTGCCGCACCCCGCCTCGACACCTCCACGGAAACGAGGGTCTCCGCATGACCACCGCACCCCCGGCGGGCGGCGTCCGCCGCCCCTGGCTGGGACTCGCCGTCCTGCTCCTGCCCGTCACCCTGATGACCGCCGACCTCGGTGTCCTCTGGCTGGCCACCCCCTTCCTCGCCGCCGACCTGCGCCCCACCGGGACCGAACTCCTGTGGATCACCGACATCTACGGCTTCCTCACCGCCGGGACCCTCGTCGTCATGGGAACCCTCGGTGACCGCGTTGGCCGAAGAAGGCTGCTGCTGTACGGATCCGCGGGCTTCGTCGCGGCGTCCCTGCTCGCCGCCTATGCCACCGGCCCCCTGATGCTGATCGTGGCCCGCGCCCTGCTCGGCGTCGCCGGGGCCGCCGTCCTCCCCTCCACACTCGCCCTGATCAGCCATATGTTCACCGACGCCCGGCAGCGGGCCACCGCTGTCGCCCTGTGGGTGACCGCCCTCTCCGCCGGGCTCGCCGCCGGCCCCGTCGTCGGCGGCGTCCTGCTCGACCACTGGTGGTGGGGCTCCGTCTTCCTGATCGGCGTTCCGGTGATGCTCCCGGTCCTGCTGCTCGCCCGTGTCCTGCTGCCCGAGTACCGGGATCCCGGCGCCGGCCGGCTGGACCTGGCCAGTGTGGCGCTGTTCCTGCTCGCCGTCCTGCCGCTGATCTACGCCGTCAAAACCGCGGCGGCCCACGGGCCCGGTGCCGGTACAGCCGTATCGCTCGCCGCCGGAGCCGCCCTCTCCGTCGCGTTCGTCCGCCGCCAGAACCGGCTCGCGCACCCCCTCCTCGATCTGCGGCTCTTCCGCGACCGGGCCTTCACCGGCGCCCTGCTCGCCCTGCTGCTGGGGATGACGGCCCTCAACGGCGTCGAGTACCTGGTGCCCCAATACCTCCAGTCCGTCGCGGACAAGTCACCCCTGGAAGCCGGTCTATGGCTGCTGCCGGGAGCCGCGGGACTGGTCATCGGCTCCCAGCTGACACCCCTCCTGATACGCCGGATACGCCCGGCCGTCGTCATCGTCGCCGGGCTCGCGGTCGCCATCGGCGGCTACGCCACCCTGGTCGTCGCCGAAGGCGTCGTCCCGGTCTCCCTCGCCCTCGCCGTGATCATGTTCGGGGTGGCTCCGATCAGCGTCCTCGGCACAACCCTCGCCGTGGGCGCGGCACCCCCGGAGAAGGCGGGAGCCGCGGCGGCCACCGGCCAGACGGCGTACGACCTCGGGCTCGCCCTGGGCATAGCCGTCACCGGCAGTGTCGCGGCAGCCGTCTACCGGTCCGGGATGCCCGACAGCGCGCCCGCCGAAGCCCGTGACACCCTCGGAGCCGCACTGGCCCTGGCCGGGAGAATGCCCGAGGGCGCCGACGGCCTGATCGCCGCGGCCCGCGAATCGTTCACCCACGGCCTCCAGTGGGCGGCGCTGCTGAGCGCCGGGTTCGCCCTCGTCACCGCCGCTCTCGTGGGGATCCTGCTGCGGCACGTGCCGCCGGTCGGTGCACCGATACCCCGCCCTGCGGAACCCGTGGGACCGGCTTCGTCCGAGGAACGGCCCGGCCGACCCGTTCGAACGGATTCACCGCACCCGTCCAGTGATGCAGCACCGCGCGTCCCGTCCGGCGTGTGACACCGCCCGAGCTGACCGTCCCCGCCTCGGCGACGTAATGCGTCCCGTCGCCGACGGGGACGAGGCCGTACTGCCCCGCCGCCCGATGGCCGGAGATCCCGGTCGGCAGGTCGAACAGTCCGCTCCGCCGCAGAGTGAGGTGATGCCCCAGCTGCGGCACCGGCTGACCGCGGACCGGTGCGAGCCGGACCGGCGCGGAGCCGTCGACCACATAGAGGGTGTAGTGGGGGAAACCCGGTTTCCTCCCCCGGTAGACGGCCATCAGCCAGTCACCGCTCGCCGGATCCCAGGCCAGGTTCTGCACCCCATAGGTGGTGTTGCCGGTATAGACGAAAAACCGGCCGTCGGACGAGGCCGGACCGGTGCGGTGCGGATCGTCCTCCGAGAAGGGCCGCTCGTACCGGCCCCAGTCCCCGACGTCGTACTGGAGAAGCACCTGATGGTCGTTGTCCTGCCGGGTCGTGTTCGAGTAGACGCCATAGGCGACGGTCAGCCGGTTGCCGCCCCGCCCGCCGAACGCCGGGCCGAAGGAGAGACCGTCGATACCGCTGGTGCCGTACCGGTGGTCGGGCGTGTCACCGGTATCGCCGTCGAAGACCCCGTCCCCATCCATATCGGCGGTGTAGTCGTCCGCGACCTGCCGAAGATGGACCGTCGTCATCACCCCCGACGTCTGCGCGTCCAGGTTCATCCGGGTCATCCGGTCCGGGTCGAAGACGGCGATATAGAAGGCCTCGGCAGACTTGTACTCCAACGAGCCGTACAACCGGCCGTCGTCGGGATTGACGTCCAGATCCCCCAGATGGCCCGTCAGACCCGTCACCGAGCCGAGTGGACGGCCCGCCAGATCCGTCTTCACCAGCAGATTGGTGAAGGAGAAGTACATGACGCCGCGGATCGGATCCAGCGCCATGCCCTGCAAATGGCCGGAGCGCCAGGCCCCGCCGTCGATCACGGCGGGCGGGGGCGAGAACCCGGCCGCCGCCGGCGCGGCGGCCGGGACCGGCCCGGCGGGGGCGCGGGCATGGGCCGTACCGTGCCCCGCCGACAGGGCGGTCACCGTCGCGGCGGCCAGCAGCGCCGTCAGTCCTGGGCGTGAGGGGAGTCGCGGTCGCATGGGATCCTTCCGGGGCCAAGTCCGGCACGGAACGGGCGGACGCTGCGGAACGGGTGCTCGGTTCGGGACGGTCGGACGTTCGGTCGGTTCGGGGAGACGGCCGGCGGGCGCCGGGTCAGGCCCGGCCGTGGGCGACCCGCGAGCGCCGGGCCACGGCGTCGAGGGCCACCGCCAGAAGCAGTACCCCGCCGGTGACCATGAACCGGTAGGCCGAGTCGAGATTCAGCAGAGTGAGGCCACTGGAGATCGACTGAATGACCAGAACCCCCAGGAGAGCGGCGAAGGCCGTCCCCCGGCCCCCGAAGAGACTGGTGCCCCCGATCACCGCCGCCGCGATGGCGTTGAGGTTCACATCACCGCCGCCACTGCTCTGATTGGCCGCCGCCAGCCGCGACGCCGCCAGGATCCCCCCGACGGCGGCAAGCGTCGAGCAGAGTGTGAACGCGGCGGTGAACACGCCGTTCACATCGATACCCGCCCGACGGGCGGCCTCCGCGTTGCCGCCGACCGCGTACACGGCTCGGCCGAACGAGGTCCGCGACAGCACATAGTGCAGCACCAGCACCAGACCGAGGAAGAAGACGAACATCCAGCCCACCCCCCGGTCCCGCTGGAGATACCAGACCGCCGCCCCCAGCCCCGCCAGCAGGGCCAGGCTCCGCCCCAGGAGCAGCCGTCGCGAGGTGGCGGGCAGCCCGGCCTCGCGGCGCTCGGCGGCCCGTGCCGCCCCGGCGCCGTACAGCGCGACCGCACCCGCCACCACCAGGGCGTACGCGAACCAGGGCGGCAGGAAGTGCAGCTGGGCGAAGGAGACCGGACCGGAGTCGAACGGCAGATTGACCGACCCCTGGGGGCCCAGCACCCACAACTGGACCCCGAGGAACCCCAGCAGCCCGGCGAGGGTGATCACAAAGCTGGGCACCCCGATCCGGTTGTACACCTGGGCGTAGCACCAGCCGATCGCCGCCCCCGACACCACCGCCGCGGCCACGGCCGCGTACACGGGTAGCCCCCGGTCGACCCAGAGGACCGCGAGGAGTGCCGACGACAGCCCGCTGACCGAGCCGACCGACAGATCGATCTGACCGACCAGCAGCACACAGACCACACCGAGGGCGATGACCCCCACCGGGACGCTCTCCAGCGCCAGATTGGTCAGATTGGCGCTGGAGAGGAAGACCGGGTTCAGGAGCTGCATCACGGTCCAGATCACCACCAGACCGGCGAGTACCGGCAGCAGCCCGAGATCCCCGCCGCGCAACCGGGCCCCGGCCGCCCGCCGCAGCTCCCGCAGCCGCTCCCCGGGGCCGCGCGGCGGCCCGGGAGCCCGTTCGACGGTATCGGGGGCGGTTGCCGACGCGCCCGTCACCGTATCTCCCGCCGGACGTCCGGCCCGGACTCCGGGCCCGCCGCGGACACCCCGCGCCGGACCACCCGGCGGAGGGCGGCGCCGTCCGCGGCCCCGGTGATGGCCGCCACCAGCTCCGACGCGCTCGTCCGTTCGGCGTCGAAGACCCCGCTGTTGCGGCCCAGCCGCAGTACGGCCACGGTGTCGGCGACCGCCAGGACATCCGCCATGTTGTGGCTGATCATGACGATGCCCAAGCCGCGATCCCGGAGCCGCCCGATCAGCTGGAGCACCTCCGCCGTCTGGGCCACGCCCAGTGCGGCCGTCGGCTCGTCGAGGACGACGACCCGGGGGTCACCGAGCAGTGTCCTGGCGATCGCCACGGTCTGCCGCTGACCGCCGGAGAGGGCCGCCACCGGCACCGTGACCGACGGGATCCGCGCCGACAGCTCGGCCAGCAGCGCCCGGGCCCGTACCTCCATCGTCACCACGTCGAGCCGCGCGCCCCGCAGCTCACGGCCGAGATAGAGGTTCTCGACGACGTCGAGGTTCGGGCAGAGCGCCAGATCCTGGAACACGGTCGCGATCCCGAGGCGCCGCGCCGCGGCCGGGTCGGACACGGTCACCGGCCGTCCGGCGAAGCGGATGGTGCCCGTGTCCGGGGTATGCACCCCGGACAACACCTTGACCAGGGTGGACTTCCCGGCGCCGTTGTCACCCACCAAAGCGACGACCCGCCCGGCGGGCACATCGAGATCGACATCGGCGAGTGCGGCCACCGCGCCGAAGGACTTGCCGATCCCGCGCAGGGAGAGCAGCGGTTCACCGGCCGGGTCCCCGGCGGTGGAGGGCGACGGCAGGGCGGAGGGCGGAGGCGACGGCGGGAGCGGTAGGGGCGGTGGGGGTGGCGGCATGGCGGCCTTCCGGCAGGCGGGGCGAGAACGGGTCGCCACCGCGACGGAACGGAACAGATCTGACTCGGCGGAACGGAGTGAAGACGGAACGGAAGGAAACGGGATCCGGTGGGGGCGGAACCGGACCGGAGGGGACCCCGCCCCGGGGGCGTCATCGTGCGGACACCCGTCTCAGCGGATGCCCAGCTCCGCGCAGTCCGCCGCGTAGGTCGCGGTGCACACATCGGCCGCCTTCAGCGGTCTGCCGTCGCCGACGAGGACGTCGGCGATGTTCTCGCGGGTGACGACCGTCGGGGTGAACAGCTCCGACGGGGTGTCGAAGAGGGTGGCGTTGCCCCGCGGCCGGCTGCCCTCGAGGAAGGCGTGGGCGGCCGTGGCCGCCGCCTCGGCGACCGTCCTGATCGGCTTGGAGACGGTGGTGAACTGGTCGCCCGCGACGATCCGCTGCGCGGCGGCGAGTTCGGCGTCGTTGCCGGTCACCGGCGGCACCTTCACCCCGGCGGCCTTGAAGGCGGCGACGGAACCGCCGCCGGTGCCGTCGTTTGCCGCCGCGACCCCTGCGATCCGCCCCGGGAACTTGCTGATCTGGCCCGAGACCCAGCTCTGGGCCTTGCTCGGCTCCCACGACGGGGTGTCGTACTCGGCGAGCACCGTCACCCCACCGGCGTCGAGGGCGCCGCGCATGCCCTTCTTGATGAGGCCCGCGGCGGCGTCGGTGGGGGAGCCGTTGACCTGGAGCACACCACCCCGCGCCCCGTCGGCCTTCAGCCGGTCCACCAGCGACCGGCCGATCATCGCCCCGATCTTCTCGTTGTCGAACGAGATGTAGTAGTCCGCCTTCACCGCCGGGATCGGGCGGTCGTACGCGATGACGGCGACCCCCCTGGACCGGGCGGTCCGCACGATCGTGGCGGCGGCGGCCGAGTCCACCGGATCGATCACGAGGACCCTCGCGCCCTGGGCGAGAACCGAGTCGGCCTGCTGTTGCTGCTTCGCGGCGTCACCCGCCGCGTTCTGATAGAGGACCCGGCAGCCGCCGCAGAGCCGCTTCATCTCCGCCTTGAACAGCGGGGCGTCATACGCCTCGTACCGGGTGGAGGCCAGATCGGGCATCAGAAACGCGATCTTCGCGTTCTTCGGGGAGCCACCGACCCCGGTCCCGCCGGACGTCTCGGTCGTACAGGCCGCGGCGGAGACGATCAGGGCGGCGACGATCGCGGCCGCGGCGAACGGTTTCGGCGGGCAGGGGAACGGCGGGCAGGGGAACGGCTTCGACGGTAAGGGGCGCACTGCGGTTCTCCTTGCACTCGCGGAGGCGTCCGCCGGATGGGCGGGGCGGACGGCTGGGGCGTCGGAGGGAGAGCGGGGGAGTGCCTGAGGCGGTCTCAGAAGGCCGGCACGGAGGGGATCGTGGCAGGATCGCCACCGGGAACGCGGTCAAATTAACACCGGCCATGTGATGAGTGTCAATGAATCCGTCAGAACCAACAGGCCGTGATAACACGTTCAGGGACGGGTGACGCGCGTTCCGGATCCGCTCCAGCGGGCCCGCGCGACGGCCAGCTCGCCGCGGTAGCGCGCGTAGCCCTCCTCGTACCGCGCCCGCGCGCCGGTCCTGGGCTCCACCGTCCGGTGCCGCGGCAGCGCCCCCGGCCCGCCGTCCGTACCGAGGGACGCCCTGGCCACGGCCGCCACACCCGCCGCGCCGACCTGCTCCTCCGCGGGAATCCGGACCGGTACGCCGAGGACGTCGGCGATCAGCTGGGCCCACAGCACCGAGCGGGTGCCCCCACCGCACAGGGCCAGGGTTCCGTCGAGTCCCGCCGTCTCCAGACAGTGCCGCGCCGCGTACGCGACGGCCTCGCACACCGCGCGCACCACATCCGCCGGGCCGGTGGCCAGATTCAGCCCGTCCAGCCTGCCGTGCGCGGCGGGTTCCACGAACGGCGCCCGCTCGCCCGCCTCCGACAGGAACGGCAGCGCGGTCACACCCCGCGCCCCCGGCGGGCTCGCGGCCAGCAGCGCGTCCACGTCGTCCGTCCCCGCGCCGACCAGACCGAGCACCCACTCCAGGGCGGCCGTGCCGACCATCGCGGGCATCGCGCGCAGCCACCGGCCGGGCACGGGGGTGCACAGCCACATCCCGGCGGGCTCCGCCGCCGGGTCCAGATCGACCCGGTCGGTCAGTACCTGACTGGCCAGTGTCGTACCGAGGATCAGCAGCCCGTCGCCCGGCTCCCGCACCCCGGCGCCGATCGCGCAGGCCGGCAGATCGTACGGGCCCGCAACCAGCGGCAGCCCCTCGGCGAGGCCCAGCAGTCCGGCGCCCGACGCGTCGAGGCCGAGGACCGTCCCCGGGGCCGCGGGCTCCGGCAGCAGCCGCGCCTGCCCGGCCACCCCGCAGGCGGCCAGCGCCCCGGGCGCGTAGCCCCGGGTCCGCGGATCGAGGAACGGCAGCGTCGCGTCGGACGCGTCCAGACAGACCACCCCGGTCAGCCGCTGCGCGACCGCGTCCACGCAGTAACCCGCGACGGCCGCCCGGTCGAGCGCCGAGGGCTCGTGCTCCTGGAGCCAGTTCAGCAGCGGCCCGTGACAGCCCGGGAACATGCCCGAGCCGGTGTGCGCGTACGCCCGCCGGATCGTGCCGTCCGCGAGCCAGCGCGTCACCAGGTCCGACGCCCGCGCGTCCATCCAGGAGATCGCCGGGCGCACCGGCCGTCCGGCACCGTCCCGCAGCCACAACCCGTCGCCCTGGCCGGTGAGCGCCAGCGCTTGTGGTGCCCGCCCGGACGCGGCCACCACATCGCGGACCACCTCTCCCACACTCGCCACCACATCGTCCAGGTCCTGCTCCACCCGGCCGCCCGGCAGCCGCTCCAGCCGGGAGCGCCGCGCCGCCGACGCGATCGCCGCGCCCTCCTCGTCGAAGAGGACGGCCTTGGTGACCGAGGTGCCGATGTCCACCCCGAGCACGACGGTCACGACCCGCCCTCCGGCTTCCGGGAGGCGGCGGTCATGACCGGCCCGCCGCGAACACCTCGGGGTTGGCCGGGTGGACGAGCGCCTCACCACGGGTGAACCGGCCGACCTCGGCCGCGGTGATCGCCGCCGCGCGGTGCGCCGTCTGCCGGGTGGCCCCCGCCAGATGAGGGGTGGTGATCAGGTTCGGGGCGTCGCGCAGGGGCCAGTCGGCGGGCACCGGTTCGACGTCGTACACATCGAGGGCGAGCGCGCCGAGCCGGCCGCTCCTCAGCAGCTCCGGCAGCGGGCCGTGGTCGAGCAGTCCGCCGCGCGCCGAGTTCACCAGCACCGCGCCGGGCGGCAGCAGCCCGAGCCGCCGGGCGTCGATCAGCTGCCGGGTCTCCTCGGTGAGCCGGGCGTGCAGGCTCACCACCGAGCTGCGCCGCAGCAGGGCGTCCAGCTCGACCAGCTCGACCCCGTCCGCCGCCGCCCCGGCCGGATCGGCGTACGGATCGGCCACCAGCACCCGGGCGCCGAAGGCCAGCAGGACCCGGGCGACGATCCGGCCGATGGCGCCGTAGCCCACCAGGCCGACGGTGGCGCCGTCGAGTTCGACGCCGCCTTCCTCGTACGCGTACAGATCACCGCGCCAGGTGCCGTGCCTGAGGTCCGCGTCCGCGGCGCTGATCCGGCGCATCGCGGTCAGCATCAGACCGATCGCGAACTCGGCCGCCGCCGGGGCGTTGCGGCCGGGCGCGAAGCTGATCGCCACCCCGTGCCGGGTGGCGGCGGCCAGGTCCACATTGACCGGGCCGCCCCGGGAGACCGCGACCAGCCGCAGCTCCGGCGCCGCGGCGAACACCCGCTCGGTGAACGGCGCCATCTGGGTCACACAGACGGACACCCCCGGCGAACCCGTCAGCGCCCCGATCAGCTCCTCCTCCGTACCGCTCGCCTCGTGCACCCCGCCGACGGAGTGGAACGGCTCGTGCGGCCAGGGCAGGGTCAGCTCGGTGAACTCGGGGCGGTCGCCGCCGGCCCCGGCCAGCTCCTGGGAGAGCGCGGTCCTGATCAGCTCGGGTCGGACGAAGTGGTCACCGGCGGCGAGGATGCGCATGAGGACCGTTCCTTCTGCGGGGCGGCCGGCCCCGGCCGTACCGGCACCGGGCCGAGAGTTGTCTGTTAAATTTAACAGCGGTGACGTGAGGCGGCAATGACGTCCCCTCACGTCCCGGCGCCCGCCCCCACCATCCGCGCACACCGCACACCGCACACCGCACACCGCGCGGCGTGCGCGGGCCCGGCTCCTCGCGCTCCGATCCCCGTCCGCCCCGGAAAGGACCGCACCCGATGACCTCGCGCCTCCTGCTCGTCCGGCACGGCGAGACCGAGTGGCACGCCGAGAACCGCTATGCCGGGATCTCCGACGTCGCCCTCACCCCGAAGGGCCGGGCGCAGGGGGCCGCCCTCGCGCGCTGGGCCGCCGGCGCCGGGGTGAGCGCCGTCGTCGCCTCCCCGCTCGGCCGCGCCCGGCACACCGCCGAACCCGCGGCCGACGCCCTCGGCCTCCCCCTGGAGGTCGTGCCGGGGCTGCGGGAGATGGATTTCGGCTGGGGCGAGGGCCGGACCGTCGCGGAGATGGCCGCCGAGGACCCGGAGGCGGTACGGCGGTTCCGCGAGGACGCCGGCTCTGGACTCTTCCCGGGCGCCGAACCCCTGGCGGACGTCGCGGCCAGGGCCACCGCCGCCCTGCGTGATCTTGCGGTACGCCACCCGGACGGCACGGTCCTGGTCGTCGCCCACAGCACCCTGCTGCGGATCGCGCTCTGCGCACTGCTGGGGCTGCCCCTGGGGCGCTACCGGCTGCTCTTCCCCCGGCTCGACAACACGGCAGTCACCGAGATCCGGATCTCGGCCGGGGCGACGGCCCTGTACGGCCTGAACGTCCCGACCGGCCCCGCCGAAGGCACCCGCCCGGCGTCCGCGCGCCGTACGGAAGACTGACGGCCATGACCAAGAACTCCGCCGACGAGCGCAGACGGACCATAGCCGACCACGTCGTCCGGCACGGCACCGCCACCGGCGCCGATCTCGCGCGGCTGACCGGGGTGAGTCTGATGACCGTCCACCGCGACCTCGACGACCTCGAACGCCGCGGTGTGCTGCGGCGGTTCCGCGGCGGCGCGTCGGCCAGGCCGTCCACGGTCTTCGAGTCCAACCTCGACTACCGCCTCGGGGTGAACACGGCCGAGAAGGAGGCCGTGGCACGGGCCGCCGCCACCCTGGTGGAGCCCGGGATGTCGGTCATGCTGGACGACTCGACCACGGTCCTTGCCCTGGCCCGGCTGCTGGCCGGGGCAGCACCACTGACCGTGGTCACCAACGCCCGCCGGGTGGTGGACGTCTTCGCCGAACGCGAGGATGTGCGGCTGCTCGCCCTGGGCGGCGAGTACTCCCGTACCCACGAGTCCTTCAACGGACTGCCCTGCGTCGAAGCCGTGGAGGCGCTCTCGGTGGACCTGGTCGTGGTCTCCACCTCGGCGCTCGACGCGCGGATGGCCTACCACCAGGAACAGGACGTCGTCCTGGTCAAGCGCGCGATGCTCGCGTCGGCCGCCCGCAAGGTGATGCTGATGGACCACACCAAGCTGGCGCGCACCGCCCTGCACCGGGTCGGCCCGGTGAGCGGCCTGGACGAGCTGATCGTCGACGACGGGGTCGCCCCCGAACTCCTGGCAGAACTGCGCGAACGGACCTCGGTGACGGTGGCGCCGGTCGCGCGCTGACCGCGCCCGCCATCCGCGCCCGCCAACCGTCCCCACCGCCGTGTTCGATCACGTGTTAACTTCACACCGCCCAGAACATGCCCTGGTCGGAGCCGTATCCCCGGTCGCCGTGCGTGAGAGGACCCGTTCCGGATGAGCAGTCGCCCCGTCGTGGTCGGGATCGACATCGCCACCGCCTCCGTCCGCGTCCTGGCCGTGGACGCCGAGGGCGGGGTGCTCGCCGAGGCGCGGGAGCGCCTGCCGGATCCGGTCCGCGGTCCCGGCGGCATCAGCGAACAGGACGCGGGCGCCTGGTGGCCCGCCGTCCGCTCGGCGCTGCGCCGGGCCACCGGGGCGCTGCCCGGCGGCGGCCGGGAGACGGTGGCCGTCGCGGTGTCCGCCACCTCCGGCACGATCGTCCCGGCGGGGCCCGGCGGCCGGTTCCTCGGCCCGGCCCTGATGTACGACGACCGGCGCGCCGCCGACCTCAACGCCGAAGCCCAGCGCGCCGGAGCCGCCCGCTGGAACGCCCTCGGTCTGACCGTGGGCCCCACCGCCGCCCTGGGGCGCGCCGTCTGGTGCCTGCGCGCCCACGGGACCGGACTGCGCCGGGTCCTGCACACGCCCGATGTGGTGGGCGGCGCCCTGACCGGGGGACCCGTGCCCGCGGACTGGAGCCATGCCCTCAAGACGGGGTACGACCCCCGGGCCGGCCGGTGGGCCGACGAGGTGTTCGCCTCCCTCGACTTCCCCGTCGGGTACCTGCCCGATGTGGCGGCGCCCACCGCGGAGGCCGGGACCGTGTCGCCGGCGGCGGCCGAGGCCACCGGGCTGCCCGCGGGCTGCTCCGTCCGGCTGGGGATGACCGACGGCTGCGCGGGCCAGCTCGCCACCGGCGCGGTCGCCCCTGGCCAGTTCGTCGGGGTCCTCGGGACCACCTACGTCCTCAAGGGCGTCTCCGCCGAGCTGGTACGCGACCCGGCGGGTGCCCTCTACAGCCACCGCCACCCCGACGGCTGGTGGCTGCCGGGCGGCGCGTCCAACACGGGGGGCGAGGCGCTGGCGGAGGTGCCCCCGGAGCGGCTCGCCGGGCTCGACCGGGCCGCCGCCGGGCGGGGACCCGCCTCGTACGTCCGCTATCCGCTGCGCCGCGAGGGGGAGCGGTTCCCGTTCGTCGCGGCCGGGGCCCGGGGGTTCGCCCTGGGGGTGCCGGAGGACGAGACGGACGCCCACCGGGCGGCGCTGGAGGGCGTCGCCTTCCTCGAACGGCTGGCGGTGGAGCGGGTGGAGGCCCTTGGCGTGCCCGTCACCGGTCCGCTGCACGCCGCGGGCGGCGGCAGCCGCAGCCCGGTGTGGACGGCGATCCGGGCCACCGTGCTCGACCGCCCGGTCCTGGTCGCGCGGCGGGCGGAGACGGCCTTCGGGGCGGCGCTGCTGGCGGCGTCCGGCACGCTCCACGAGGACCTCGCCGCGAGCGCCGCCGCGATGGCGGGCCCAGGTGCCGGGGCCGAGGTGGTGCCGGTACGGGACGAGCGCGCGGCCCTGGACGACGCGTACGGCCGGTTCGTGACCGGGCTGAGGACCCGGGGCTGGCTCGACGGCTGACACGCCGGCTGGCCTTCGGTGTCACCGGGCGGCCTTGGGTGTCACCGGTCGGCCTTCGGTGTCGCCGGGCGGTCCGGTGCGGCGGTCCGGGCCCATGTCCCCGGACCGCCGCTGTCCGTAGGCACCGGCGGATGAGCCCCCGCCGGTGCCCGGCTCCGCGCCCCGGTCAGCCGGGTACGGCGGTACCGGCGGTCAGAACCGCACGTCGGAGCAGTTGTAGAAGGCGCCGTTGGTGTCCGCGATCGTCCAGACGCCGAGGATCAGATGACGGCCGGACTTCTGCGGCAGCTTCCCGGTGTGCGTGACGGTGGCCGGGGGCCTGGCCCCGCCGAACGGTACGGTCAGGAACGGCTGCGGCTCCAGATCGGCCCGGGTGAGCGGCTTGGCCGGGTCCCAGCCGTCCTTGGTGACGTAGTACGTGAAGTCGGACGTCGCGTGCCGGACCTTGATGCGCCACAGGAAGGTGTGCTCACGGCCCGCCGTCAGCTGGGTCGTCGGCCAGGCGCCACCGCGCGGATCGTCCAGTTCGGAGAAGCGGCCGACGCCGCCGGCGCAGATCGAGCCGTCCGCCGGGCCGCCCCGGGGGAAGCCCTGGATGCCCTCGACGCTCTCCGGCTCCCAGACGATCTGGCCGCAGTTCTGCACCGCGCCGGTCTGGCACACCTTCTGCCTGCTGACCGGGGAGTCCGCGTACCCGTGGCTCTGGGCGCTGCCCGGCAGGGCGAACGTCAACAGCCCGGCCATGCCTGCGCCGATCAGGGACGGAACGATTCTTCTTCGCATGCTGTGCTCCATGGGGTGGGGGGATGGAGTGGGCAGTGGGGTGCCGCATGCGGCCGGACGCCCCGGCGCACCGCCGGGTGTCCCGGCCCGGGCCGCCTCATGCGGATCGGGCCGGGAGCGGTGCGGGTACGGGGCGAACCGGTCGGCTCTTCAGGTCTAGACCAAGTCGGAGGGTAGTGCTCCGCGTTGGGCGTGTCCACCGTTCCCGCTCGGATAGCGGACGACGCCGCCGGCGGCCGACGAGGCGCCGTTGACGGCCCCGGGGGCACCTGTCAGCGTGCATCGCGCACCGACCACAGCAGTCCCGCCGGCCCGGCGGGCGACAGGGAGGGGTCCGTTGATGAACACCCGTACACGCAGACCGGCGATCGTCTCGGCGGTCGCGCTCGCCGTCTCCGGCGCGCTGCTCGTCGCCGGGGGCGCCGGCCTGGCACAGGCCGCGCCCGCCGCCGCGCCCGCTCAACAGACGGCGCATTCCGTGATCCAGAGTCAGCCCACCCCGGACGAGCAGGAGAAGCTCCGGGAGATCGCCGCCTCCATCTGGACCCCGGAGCTGGCCGCGGGCTGGAACATGAACGCCGATGTCGCCGATGTCCTGTCGCAGGCGACCGACCGCATCATCCAGTGTTCCGCCGCCTACGCCCTGGTGCCCAAACCCCCGGGTTTCCGCCCCGGCATCGGCTATCTGGTCTCGTACTGGAAGAACATCCGGGACTACTTCCTCGCGGTGCGCGGGGACCGCCAGTACAAGGCGTGCGTGGTCTCGACCGCCGCCTACTACCGCTCGATCATCGAGATGGCGTCGGCGGGTATCTGAACCCGGGGGCGTACGGCGCCGGTGACGCGCCGTACGCCCCGCGTCCTCAGTCGCCGACCAGATCGTCCGGGGCCGAGCGGGCGAGTTGGGCGAGGGTGGTCAGGGCCCGGTCCAGCACCGGCGCGGGGGGCGACGCCAGACCGATCCGTACCGCGTCGGTCGCGCGGTGCCGGGCGACCGCGAACGCGGCGGCCGGCACCACCCCGATACCGCGGCGCGCCGCCGCGGCGACGAAGGTGTCGGAGCGCCAGCCGTCGGGCAGCTCCCACCAGCAGTGGTACGACATCGGCTCGGTACGGATCGAGAAGCCCGCCAGCAGCCGCCGGGCGGTCAGCTGACGCGCGGCGGCCTGCCGCTGTTTGGCCAGGACCAGGGTCCGTACGGTGCCGTCGCGCTGCCAGCGCGACGCGGCCTCCAGGGCGAAGCCCATGGGCTGGTTGCCGCCGGAGCGCAGGGCGACCGCGACGGCGGCGCGCAGCGCGGGCGGGACCACCGCGTACCCCAGGTTGAGGCCGGGGGCGATCCGCTTGGAGAGGCTGTCGACGAGTACGGTCCGCTCGGGCGCGAGGGCGGCCAGCGGCGGTACGTCGTCCCGGAGGAACGCCCAGACGGTGTCCTCGACGGCGGTGATGCCCAGCCGGATCAGGATCTCGGCGAGCGCGGCGCGCCGCGCCGGCGACATCGTCACCGACAGCGGGTTGTGCAGCGTCGGCTGGACGTAGACCGCGTGCAGCGGCCCGCCGCGCCGGGCCCGTTCCACCGCCTCGGGTACCAGCCCCTCCTCGTCGACGGCGAGCGGGACGACGGTGGCGCCCAGCCGGGTCGCCAGGGACTTGACCGCGGGATACGTCACCTCCTCGACACCGATCCGGCCCCCCGGCGGGACCAGCGCCGCGAGGGTCGCGGCGATCGCCTGGCGGCCGTTCCCGGCGAAGAGCACCCGCTCGGGCGCGGGCCGCCACCCCCCGCGGACCAGCAGATCGGCGGCGGCCTTCCGGGCTGCCGGGGTCCCGGCCGGGCCGACCGGGCCCAGCGCCGACGCCAGTGCCTCGGGGCGCAGCAGCGGTCCGAGGCCGCGGGCCAGCAGCTCCGACTGCTCCGGTACCACCGGGTAGTTGAGCCCCATGTCGATCGGACTGCGCTCGCCCTCGGTGAGCGCGGGGGAGAGGGGGAGGGAGTCGGGGGCGGCGCGGACGAACGTGCCCCGGCCCACCTCGCCCGAGGTCAGCCCTCTGCGGGCGAGTTCGCGGTAGACCCGGCCCGCGGTGGACGGCGCGATCCCGCGCAGCCGGGCGAACTCCCGCAGCGGCGGCAGCCGGTCGCCCGGCCGCAGCCCGCCCGATCTGATCTCCTCCGTCACCGTGTCCGCGACGCTCTGATAATCCGTCAACGCCCCTCCTCCCCGCACCCACCAACAAGCCGCGATATGCCCCGACAAGCCCTGAAAGATCCGATGGCCACCGGCCGACAGCGGCCGGACGACGGCCCGACGCCCGCCCGACACCGATATGAGCCGTCGTCGCCGCTCGGCACCACCCCGCTTTGCGCGCATCCAATCATGTGATTGCACCGAGTGCAATATCGGGGATTGCACCGAACCTCTCCGGGTCCTACACTCGGAAACCGTCCGATGCTCCGTACACCGAGTGGTGCCGGGGCGGACGACCGCGCCGGACGGCACGCCCCACGCCCGGCGGTGGACGGTGGCCATGAGGAAGGAACCCGTGTCCGATGAGCGCGACGCCGCTGACGCGGCCGGTCCCGGTCTCGCCGTCCCTTCCGCTCCCGCACTGCCGTCGCTGCGACTTCGGCGACCGGCCCTTCGGGCGTGAGACCGCCGCGGACGTCCTGCGCGACTACGCGAGCCGCTGGCGGCGCGTCCTCACCGACCCCGCCGTCCCCGCGCGCGGAGTGGGCACCCTGGCCTGGTCGCCGCTGGAACACGGCTGCCATGTACGGGATATGTGTCTGCTCTTCCACCAGCGGCTCGACCTGACGCTCGGCGCCGCGCCCACCGGTCCCGCGCCGGACGGGGAGGGTGAGCGGGGGCGGGTGCCCGGGCTCTACCGCGACGAGGACCCGGGCCGGGTCGCCGACGAACTGCGCGCCGCCGCCGGGGCGCTGGCCCGACGGCTCGACGGGCTGGACGCCGCCGACTGGGACCACGAGGACCCGAGGCTGCCCGGTGAGCGGTTGACGGTCGAGTTCTTCACCCGCCATCTCCTCCACGACATCGCCCACGACCTCGGCGAGGTGCTGCGGGCCGGGGGCTGACCCCGGCCCGGCGGGCAGGGCGTGCTGGACGGCGGCCCCGGTGGTCCTCGGGCCGTCGATCGTCATGGACTGAACCGGCGGGCCACCCCGGTCTCCGGCGGTGAACGCGTCACCGTCACCCGTGACACGGGCCCTTCCCGGCTCCGCCGACGGGTCCGTCTCCCGCCCGCGGTGCTGCCGCCGGGGCGTGGGCCCGCCCCGGCGGCGGTCTTCCACCGCCGGGGCGGGCGGCCCCGGCCGCCTCGGCGACTACGGCTTGCGGCCCACTCCGCCCAGCGCGATGACGTCGCCGTCCGTGCGGGCGCCCGGCGCCGGACGCCACTGAGCCAGCGGCACGACCCCCGGCTCCAGCAGTTCGAGCCCCTCGAAGAACCCGGCGATCTCCTCCGGGCCGCGCAGGAAGTAGGGCGCGGCGCCGCTGTCGTTGTACCGGCGGGTGGCCTCCGAGTTGCCGACATGCGTACTCACACTGTCGTTGAAGACCAGATAGCTCCCCGACGGCAGCGCGTCCATCACCTGCCCGATGATCGAACGCGCCTCCTCGTAGGTGGAGACATGGCCGATCACCTGCATCAGGGTCAGCGCCACCGGGCGGCTCAGATCGAGGATGTCCTGCGCCTTGCCGATGATGGCGGCGGGGTCGTGGAGATCCGCGTCGATGTAGTCGGTAGCGCCCTCGGGCGTGCTCACCAGCAGGGCCCTGGCGTGCGCGAGGACCAGCGGGTCGTTGTCGACGTAGACGATCCGCGACGAGGGCGCGGCCCGCTGGGCTATCTGATGGGTGTTGTCGGCGGTCGGCAGACCGGTGCCGATGTCGAGGAACTGACGGATCCCCACCTCGGCCGCGAGATGGGTGACCGTCCGGGCGAGGAAGGCGCGGGAGTCCCGGGCCAGATCGACGATCCCGGGGAAGGCCTGCCGGAACTCCTCGCCGACCGCCTGGTCGACGGGGTAGTTGTCCTTGCCGCCCAGCCAGTAGTTCCAGACCCGGGCGGAGTGCGGTGATCCGGTGTCGAACTCCGGATGCCGCGACTGACCCGTCTCGGTGCCCGGCTTGTCGGCTGTCATGGCGTGAACCTCCCGGCTTTCCTGCGATGCAGAAGTGATCTCTGCGCCTCAACCTAGTGCCGCCGTTCCGCCGCACCGACAGTGGGTGGCTCATACAGGCTGATTGGCCGGAACGAAGGGAACGAGGGGAACGAAGGGGACGGATGGTGCTCCGGAGGTCAGTGGGTGTGCTCCGACGGAGTGTCCTCCGCGCGCCGCCGGGCCGACGCCGCCGCCGCGAAGGCGGTACAGCCGTCCGCCCACGCCCTGTCGAGATCGGCGCCCGGCGGGAACCGGCCGTCGAGTTCGAGCATCACCATGCCGTGGGCGAACGCCCAGGTCGCCCGGGCGAGGTCGGGATCCCCGCACACGGCCCGGAACAGCGGTGCCGCGGTGCGCTCCTCCAGGCCTTCCGGCAGTGCGTGCCGGGGCAGCGGCCGGGCGGCGGTCAGCCGGTACATATGCGGGTGGGCGAGGGCGTGTTCGCGGTACGCGCGGGCCAGGGGCAGCAGTCCCGGCTCGGCCGCCTCCACCGCCGCCAGATGGTCGGCCGTCTCCGTCATCCCAAGCACGACCAGCGCGTTCTCCATGGCGGCCTTGTCGGGGAAGTGCTTGTAGAGGGACGGAGCACGGATTCCGACGCGTCCGGCGATCGCCCGCATGGACATCGCCTCCACACCCTCCTCCTCCAGGATCCCCCGCGCCGCGGCGACGATCTGGGCGGCGCGGTCAGCCACGGCGCACCGGCCGGCGCAGGACGATCCGGAGCTGCCAGGCGAGTGCGGCGGTGAACAGGGGCGGCCAGACCAGCGGGCCGAAGGTGTAGAACACCAGGACGGCGAAGGGGATCCAGCCGTTGGAGGCGATCCGCGCCACCGGGCCCCGCCCCCGGACGGCCCGGTGGGCGAGGCCGGGGGCGGCGAACAGGAGCAGCGCGGCGAGGGTCGTGGACAGTCCGTACTTCTGCGCCTCGAAGACGGCGAAGGCGGCCAGGAAGAGCGCGAGGGCTCCCCGGGCGATGCCGAAGGGCCGTGTGTCCGGGCGCCACGACGCTGTCGCCGCACGGTCGCGCCACGGCCGCGGCGCGGTCCGGCCGCCGCCGGTGAAGGGGGCGGGCCGGGCGGGTGCCTCCGGAGTCCGAACGCTCATCGCACTCTCCCTCAGCTCTGGCTAACAGTGTTAGCTCGGTATGTCCCACCTTAGGGCTAACGCCGTTAGCCGTCCAGGGGTGCGACGCCGCGGACATCCCAGCCCCCGGCCCCTGGTCCCCGGACCTGGGATCGCGGACATCCCGGACCCGTTCCCGCTCCCGGGATCGCCCGTTCGGCCGAGACGGCGCGCGCACCGTCCGCCCCCGGGCTCCAATGAACAGATGACCGCGAGCGGCACCCCACCGGACGACTGCCTCGCCCGCAACGAATGGATCTGCGGCGCCTATCTCTCCACCCGCCGCGAGATCCTGCTGGACGCCGTGCTCCAGCACCTCCAGCTCACCGCGGCCGCCGTGGCGCTCGCCCTCGTCCTCGCCGTCCCCCTCGCCGTCGCCGCCCGCCGCTGGCGATGGGCCGCGGGACCGGTACTCGCCGTGACCACGATCCTCTACACCATCCCGTCGCTCGCGATGTTCTCCCTGCTGCTCCCGGTCTACGGACTCTCCGCGTCCCTCGTCGTCACCGGCCTCGTCCTCTACTCCCTCACCCTGCTGGTCCGCAATGTCCTCGCCGGACTGCGCGCCGTCCCGGAGGAGACCCGGCAGGCGGCCCGGGGCATGGGCTACGGTCCCGTCCGGCTGCTCCTGACGGTCGAACTCCCGCTCGCGCTGCCCGCGGCCGCCGCCGGACTGCGGATCGCCACCGTCTCCGCGATCTCCCTCGTCACCATCGGCGCGATCGTCGGCTACGGCGGCCTGGGCAACCTCATCTACTCCGGGATGAACACCTACTTCAAAGCCCAGGTCCTGACCGCCTCCGTCCTCTGCGTCGGTATCGCCGTCGCCGCCGACCTCCTCCTGCTGTTCCTCCAGCGGCTCGCCACCCCCTGGGCCCGGGAGCGGAAAGGGGCCGCCGGGTGAACACCCTCTCCCAGGCGTGGCAGTGGCTCACCGACCCCGCGCACTGGTCCGGCGACGGCGGTATCGCCCAACGGCTGGCCGAACACCTCTTCCTCACCGTCGTCTGTCTCGCCCTCAGCTGTCTGATCGCCCTCCCCGTCGCCCTCGTCCTCGGCCATATCGGCCGCGGCGGCGCGCTCGCCGTCAACATCTCCAACATCGGCCGGGCGGTCCCCACCTTCGCCGTCCTCGTCCTGCTGCTGCTCAGCCCGATCGGCGGGTACGGCGCCTGGCCCACGATCATCGCCCTCGTGCTCTTCGCCGTACCGCCGCTGCTCACCAACGCGTACGTCGGGATGCGCGGCGTCGACCGGGACGTCGTACGGGCCGCCAGAGGCATGGGTATGACGGGCCGCCAGCTGCTGCGCGGGGTGGAGGTCCCCCTCGCCCTGCCGCTGATCCTCACCGGGGTGCGGATCGCCGCCGTCCAGCTCGTGGCGACCGCGACCATCGCCGCGCTCGCGGGCGGCGGCGGCCTCGGCCGGATCATCACCGCCGGATTCAATCTGGCGTCCACCCCGCAGGTCGTCGCGGGCGCCGTCCTGGTCGCCGTACTCGCCCTCCTCGTCGAGGGGGTCTGCGTCCTCGCGGAGCGCCTCGTCCCCGCGGGCATCCGGCGGACGGCCGTCTGATGCGCCGCCGACCCCGGCGGATCCGGACGGCGCTGGCCGCCGTCGCGCTGCTTCTGACCGCCGTATCCGCCTGCTCCACCGGTCCGTCGCTGGAGCACCAGGGCGATGTCACCGCCCCGCCCGGCGACAGCCGCGATCTGACGGTCGGCTCGGCCGGCTTCACCGAGAGCGATCTGCTCGCCCAGATGTACGCCCTGCTGCTCCGGCACGCCGGATACCGCGCCGGGATCCTCTCCGTCACCAACCGGGAGATCTACGAACCGGCGCTGGAGACCGGCCGGATCGATGTCGTACCCGAGTACGCGGCCACCTTCGCGGACTGGCTGAACGCCAAGACCCACGGGCCGGACGCGCCCCCCGTCGGATCACCCGACCCGGCGAAGACGATGGCCGCGCTGCGCCGGCTCGCCGCACCGCGCGGCCTCACCGTCCTCGACCCCGGCCGGGCCGTCGACCAGAACGCCTTCGCCGTGTCCCGCGCCTACGCGGCCGAGCACGGCCTGAAGACCCTGAGCGACCTCGGCCGGTCGAAGCTCCCGGTCCGGCTCGCGGCGGGCGACGAATGCGTCCAGCGCCCCTACTGCGAACCCGGGCTGAGGAAGACGTACGGCATCGACATCGTCGCCGTCGACCCCAAGGGCGTCGGCACCACCCAGGCCAAACAGGCCGTCCAGAGCGGCCGGGACCAGATGGTGCTCACCACCACCACGGACGCCACGCTCGACCAGTTCGGCCTGGTCCTGCTCGCCGACGACAAGCACCTCCAGAACGCCGACTACATCGTGCCCGTGGTCAACCGGGCGCGGGCGGGCGGCCCCGGTGTCGTCCGCGCCCTCTCCGCGCTCAACACCGTCCTGACGACGGCCGATCTGGCGTCGATGAACGAACAGGTCGACAGCTGGCGCCGACTGCCGGAGGACGTGGCCCGCGCCTATCTGGAGCGGAAGGGACTGCTGTGACACCCGGGTGTGAAACCCGGGCGGACCGGTCCCGGGCTCAGGCCCCGTTCAGGCCCCGCCCGGGCTCCCGGTGACCGGTGGCCTGGCGTGGAGCTGCTCCAGCCGCCGCTGGAGAACGCGCAACGCCCCCCGCTGGCGGCCCGGCACCCGTCGGCGCAGGGCGACGAGCCGGGGCGCCGCGCCCCGGGCCCGCTCCATGTCACGGATCTGCTCCCACTGGTGGTGGGCCCGGTCGACCGCGCCCTCCACATCGGGATCGTCGGGGGCCTGCCGCCCCGCCAGCCGGGCGTCCGCGGCCGTCATCCACAGCTCACAGCTGAGCGCCGGATCGCCGGCGAGCCGCGCCAGATCCGCCCGGACCTCCAGCCAGTGGACCGCCTGGGGCGAACGGGGGCCGTACGCGCGCAGTTCCCGCTGCTCCCACGCGGCGGCGACGGCCGCGGCCTCGCCGTGCCGCCCGGCCTGCGCGGCGGCGAGGATCGCGGGATGCGGATCCTCGGGCGCCACGGGCGCGGGGGCGGCGCCCGCCGGCACCGGCGGGGCCGCCGGGCCCGAGGGTGTCACGGGCCCCGCGGCACGCGGCGGCACGACGACCGGTACGGGCGCCAGCAGCAGGGCCCCGACCGCACCGGACTGCTGCGCGGCCTGCTCGTGCAGCGCCGCCGGAGCCGGCCGGGCGCCGCTGCGCCAGATCGCGGCGCACGCCCCGAGATAGCCGGGTACGGCCGCCTCCCGGCGGGTCGGCGGCGGCGCCACCTGCCCGTACAGCCGGATCGCCGAACCGAGCGCGAGCAGCCGGGGACCCTCGTCGGTCAGCCGCTGCCAGACATCGGGCGCGGTGACGAGATCGACGACGACGGTCGTCGTCCCCGGGCGGCGGATCGTCAGTTCGGAGGCGAGCCAGTGCCAGGGCAGGGCCGTGTAGCGCAGGGTCGTGGGCGTGGTCCTGGCGAGCGCCAGATGCGGCAGCCGCTGCCGCCGGTCGAGCTGGAGCTGACCGGTGACGTACAGGAACAGCGGTCCCTCCGCCGTCGCGGCGGCCCGGATCCGGGTGAGCACGGTCTGCGGGTCCAGCGGGTCCGCCAGCTCCACGACCGTGGCGGCCGGGGTGCCCGTCAGCGCGCTCGGCGGAACCGCGGCGAGCGCGGGCAGCACCGACCCGGCGTCGATCAGACGCCCCCGTCCGACCGGCGCCGCCGCGATGAGCAGGGCGGTCCCCGGCGCGGTCGTTTCCCCACCCGTGATCAGCACACCAGCACCGTAGCCCAATCCGATGAGAGCATCGCGCGACACCGCCTCCACCAGGGCGACGACCATCTGCTCCAGGGGCCCTGGGCCCACAGCTACCCCAACGGTCCCCGCGGCAGCGGACCGGCCGTCAGGGGCTTGCGCATGACTCGTTGCCGGGTGACACCGTCCGGCAGCAGCGGGCCGGGGTCGTCCGTGGTGACGAAGCCGCGGCGGAGGTAGAGCGCGATCGCCGTCGCGTTGCCGGGCACGACGAGCAGCCGCAGGGACCGCGAACCGGCGCCCAGCGCCCGCTCCTCGCAGGCCGCGATCAGCCGGTCGCCGACACCCAGGCCCCGGGCGGTGGGGGAGACCCAGACCGAACGCAGATCGTACGAAACGATGTCCGTCACCGGGTCCGTGGGGACGATCCGGGCCATCCCCGCGGGCTCCCCCGACCGTTCGGCGATCATGTTGTACGACCCCGGAGTCGCCGACGCGGTCCGCCAGCGGTCCTCCTCGCCCCGGTGCCAGTCCGCGGCCCGTGCCGTGAACGCGTGCGGGGCGTCGGCCAGCGCTGTCCGCCGGAGCGCGCTCCACAACGGCCAGTCCCGCTCCCCGGCTTCCCGAATGATCACCATACGGGGCAGTATGCCGAAGCCCGCCCCGACTCACGCGTCCGACACCGAGTCGAACTCCACCTCGTCCCGCGCCACGCCCTGCGCGTCCGCGTCCACCGAACGGCGCAGCGCCTCGTGCAGCTTCGCCGGGGTCAGCACCCCCGCGAAGCGGTCGCCGTCGAGGACCGCGATCCAGCCCGCGTCGTGCTGGAGCATCTCGCCGAACGCCTTCTTCAGCGGGGCGCCCAACGGGACCCAGGCCTCCATACGGCGCGCCAGATCGCCGACCGTGCCCTCCTGTCCGGCGATCGCGAGGGCGTCGGCGGCGACCCAGCCGTGCAGATCGCCGCCGGTGCCGAGGACGACGGCCCAGCGGGCGCCCTGGCCCCTCAGCCGGGCCGCGGCGTCGCGGGCGGTCTCGTCGGTACGGGCCACGGGCGGCTGTTCGAGGTCGTCTGCCTCGATCCGGGTGACCGAGAGCCGTTTGAGGCCCCGGTCCGCGCCCACGAACCGGGCCACGTAGTCGGTGGCCGGGGTACCGAGGACCGCGGCCGGGGTGTCGTACTGCTCGATGTGCCCCTGCCCGTACACGGCGATCCGGTCGCCCATCCGTACCGCCTCCTCGATGTCGTGGGTGACGAGGAGGACCGTTTTGCGGACGGCGGCCTGGAGGGCGAGGAACTCGTTCTGGAGCCGTTCGCGGACGACCGGGTCGACCGCGCCGAAGGGCTCGTCCATCAGCAGCACCGGCGGATCGGCGGCGAGCGCCCTGGCCACCCCCACCCGCTGCCGCTGGCCGCCGGAGAGCTGGGCCGGGTAACGGGAGCCGTACGTCTTCGGATCGAGGCCGACCATGTCGAGCAGTTCGGCGGCCCTGGCCCGGGCGCGGGCCTTCTTCCAGCCCAGGAGGGCGGGGACGGTGGCGGTGTTGTCGAGCACCGTACGGTGCGGGAAGAGCCCGGCGCCCTGGATGACGTAGCCGATCCGGCGCCGCAGCTTCACCGGGTCGACGGCGGTGACGTCCTCACCGCCGACGCTGATCCGGCCCGAGGTCGGCTCGATGAGTCGGTTCACCATCATCATGGTGGTCGTCTTGCCGCAGCCGGACGGCCCGACCAGGGTGACCAGCTCGCCCTCGGCGACCTCGAACGACAGCCCCTCGACGGCGGTCGTCCCGTCCGGATAGACCTTGCCGACCTGCTCGAACCGGATCATGCCCCCACGCTAGGAGCGGGTCCGCCGCCGCGCACACGGTCGGCCACCGTCCGGGGACGGCCCCTCGGTGCCGGGACCGGGAACCGGACCCCTGTGTGATCCCATGGGCGAGCATGTCCATGTACGTAACAACCACCCGGCAGGAGTATCCGTGGCCCGCTACCACCAGCCCGGCGTCGTCGTCACCGACCACCGCTTCACCGTCCCCCTCGACCACGACGCCCCGGACGGCGGACAGCTGGAACTCTTCGGCCGGGAGATCGCCGCCGTCGGCCGCGCCGAAGGCGGCGATCTCCCGTGGCTCGTCTATCTGGAGGGCGGCCCCGGCTTCGGCGCCCGCCGGCTCACCGGCCGTCAGGCCTGGCTCGACCGGGCCCTGCGGGACTACCGCGTCCTCCTGCTCGACCAGCGGGGCACCGGCGCCTCCACCCCGCGGAACCGGCAGTCGCTCGCCGCGCTCGCCGGCCCCGCCGCCCAGGCCGGCCATCTCGCCCTCTTCCGCGCGGACAGCATCGTCCGCGACTGCGAGGCCGTCAGAACCCGGCTCACCGGCGGCGCCCCCTGGACCGTCCTCGGCCAGAGCTTCGGCGGCTTCTGCGCCATCCACTATCTGAGCACCGCCCCCGAGGGGCTGCGCGAAGTCCTCATCACCGGCGGACTGCCGAGCCTCCACCACCACGCGGACGACGTCTACCGGGCCGCGTACCCCCGGATCCGGCGGAAGAACGAGGCCCACTACGACCGCTATCCGGACGATGTGGCGCGCGTCCGCCGGATCGCCGCCCATCTCGCCGAGCACCGCACGGTCCTGCCCGGCGGCTACGTCCTGACCCCCGAGGCGTTCCAGTCGCTCGGGCTGATGCTCGGCACCGCCGACGGCAGCCACCAGCTCCACTACCTGCTGGCCGACGCCTTCATCCGGGCCGGGGACCGCCTCGAACTGTCCGACGCCTTCCAGGAGTCGGCGCTCGCCGCCCTCTCCTTCGCCGGACATCCCCTGTACGCCCTGCTCCACGAGGCCTGTTACGGCGGCGCCGGCGACCGGCCGACGGGCTGGGCCGCCGAGCGCGTCCGCGCCGAGTTCCCCGCCTTCGACGCCCGCGCCGCCCTCGACGGCGACGACCCGGTCCTCCTCACCGGCGAAACGATCCACCCCTGGCACTTCGAGAGCGACCCCGCCCTGCGCCCCCTGCGCGAGGCCGCCGAACTGCTCGCCCACCGCGCCGACTGGCCCGCCCTCTACGACCCCGCCCGGCTCGCCGCCAACGAGGTGCCCGTCGCCGCCGTCGTCTACCACGACGACATGTACGTCGACACCGCCCACTCCCTGGAGACCGCGCGCGCCGTCCGGGGGCTGCGCACCTGGGTCACCGACGAGTACGAGCACGACGGACTCCGCACCGGCCCGCACGTACTCGACCGGCTCATCGGCCTGGTCCGGGGCGAGACCTGAGCCTCCCGCACCCCCGGGGAAACCGGGCGCCGCGACGTATCCTGCGATCATGACCGACGCCACGGACCAGACGGACCAGCTCGCCCCGATGCCCGACGACTGGCGGCGCGCCCTGGCCGTCGTCGCCCACCCCGACGATCTCGAATACGGCTGCTCCGCCGCGATCGCCGGATGGACCGACGGCGGCCGGGAGATCGCCTACCTCCTCGCCAGCCGCGGGGAGGCGGGCATCGACACCGTCCCGCCCGCCGAGTGCGCACCCCTGCGGGAGCGCGAGCAGCGGGCCAGCGCGGCCGTGGTGGGGGTGACCACCGTGGAGTTCCTCGACCACCGCGACGGGGTGATCGAGTACGGTACGGCGCTGCGCCGCGACATCGCGGCGGCCATCCGACGCCACCGGCCCGAACTGGTCATCACCCTCAACCACCGGGACACCTGGGGCGGTACGCACTGGAACACCCCCGACCACCGGGCGGTCGGCCGGGCCACCCTCGACGCGGCGGCCGACGCGGGCAACCGCTGGATCTTCCCCGAACTCGTCGACGAGCAGGGCCTCGAACCGTGGGACGGGGTCCGCTGGGTCGCCGTCGCCGGATCGACGACCCCGACCCACGCGGTCGACGCGTCCGCCGGACTCGAACGCTCCGTCGCGTCCCTGATGGAGCACCGCACCTATATCGAGGTGCTCACGGACCAGGACCCCGAGACGTACTGCCGCGGCTTCCTCACGGAGACCGCGGAGGCCACCGGCCGCCGGTTCGGCGGCAGGCCCGCGGTCGCGTTCGAACTCTTCCCGCGCTGACCGCGCCGCCCGCCGGCCGAGGACCCGCCGCGGCACACCCGCGGAAGCGACGGCCGCCCCCTCCGGACGAGGGAGCGGCCCCGGCGGCCCCGGTCAACAGGCCCCGCCGCCGGCTACCAGCGCACGGCCTTCGCGTGGAACGTCAAGCCGGGCCACGCCTGCACGGGCTCCTTCGAATACGCGATCCGGCCCGCGCACATCTTGCGCTCGGCCAGTCCGTCCACGATCTTCGGGATGGCGGCGAGCGTCGTCTTCAGACCGTCGTGGAGCAGGATGATGCCGCCCGGCCGCACCGTGAGCGCGTTCGCCGCGATCGCGTCGGCGGAGATTCCGCTCCAGTCCACCGTGTCGGCAGTCCAGATCACCTCGGTCATGCCCAGCCGGGCCGCGTCCTGCCGGGTGCGGGCGTCCGTGCTGCCGAACGGGGGTCTGAAGAGCTTCGGCGACCGGCCGGTCTGGGACCGTACGACCCGGCTGGTGTCCCGCAACTCCGCGAAGGCCGTGGCGGCGTCGAGCGCGACCAGGTTCGGATGGGTGTACGAGTGGTTGCCGATGTGGTGCCCGTCGGCGGCGATCCGCCGGGTCAGGTCGGGCCGGGCGGCGGCCTGGGTGCCCAGTGTGAAGAACGTCGCCCGGACGTCCCCGGCGTCGCGCAGGGCTTCCAGATACGCGGGGGTGTCGGCCGTCGGCCCGTCGTCGAACGTGATCGCGGCGTATCCGCCGGAGCAGCGGCCGCCGCTCCCGGAGTCGCCGTGTGCCACCGCCGGCGCCGTCGCCAGCGACATCACGGTCGCCAGGGCGGCACCGAGCCAGATCCGGGTCATGCCTCGCCTCTTCATTGCGCGTCCTCTCGGTTCGGTCGTGGATCGCCGTGGCCGGGAGGAACAGAAGCGGCCGCCACCCCGGCCGGCGCGTCGCGCGCCGCCCGGAGCGTTGCCCTGACCCTGTGTGCCGTTCCCGCCTGCCCGTCCACGCGAGGCCGGGTTGTCTCGCACACCTGTGCGCGGGTCGGCCGGAGACCATTGAACGCGAAACGGAGTCGTTACGGACGAGTAATTCCCGATTACCCGGGGCGAGTTGGGATCGGCGGGGCGGTCCCGACCCGTCCCTTCGATCGTCGCCACCGGTCCCGTTATCCGGTTGCGCGGCGGGCGGGCGCCCGCGTTAGGATCCCCGCATGGGTGTAGCAGTTACCGAGTAGTGCGGGCGTATCGCGCCATGGCCGTGGCCGCACCGGTTCCACCGGTGGGGCAGGATCGCCGTGCCGGTACAGAAGCGTCCCGACGACCCTCTGGTCGTGACGTTCCGTAGCCTGGAGCACCCCACTCGTGAACGCCCTTCCCGGAAACGGGGGAGCGCCCCGTGCCGTCGACCGCCGGATGCCGACGCTCGCCCTGCTCTCCCTCCTCCAGTTCCTCATCGCCCTCGACGTCACCGTCGTGAATGTGGCGCTGCCGTCCATCGGCGCCGAGTTCGGCGCCCCCACCGACTCCCTCTCCTGGGTCGTCACCGGCTATACGCTCGTCGGCGGCGGTCTGCTGCTGCTCGGCGGGCGGGTGACCGATCTGCTCGGCCGCCGCCGGATGTTCCTGCTCGGCGCAGCGCTGTTCGCCGTTGCGTCCCTCGTCGCCGGTGCGGCGCCCGATCTGCCGACGCTGATCGGGGCCAGGTTCGCCCAGGGCGCCGGTGAGGCGCTGGCGTCCCCCGCCGCGATGTCGCTGATCGCGCTCCTCTTCCCGGAACCCGCCGAACGGGCCAAAGCCCTCGGCATCTGGGGCGCGATCTCGGTCGGCGGTCTCGTCGCCGGTGTCCTGCTCTCCGGAGTGATCACCGAACTGCTGCACTGGCGCTGGATCTTCGGTGTCAATGTGCCGATCACCCTTGCCGTGCTGCTGCTCGCGCCGAGGCTCGTCCCGGCCGACGGGCCGCGCGGCCGGACCGGGCCCCTCGATCTGCCGGGCGCCGCCCTGCTGACCGCGGGTCCGCTCTGCTTCGTCTTCGGCATCGTGGAGTCGGTACCGACGGCCGTCGCGGCGGGCGCCGTACTGCTGGCCGCGTTCGTCGTCGTGGAGGCGCGGACCCGTCATCCGCTGGTCCCGCTCGCCTTCTTCACCCATCGCGTCCGGGCCGTCGCCAACGGTGTCACGGTCCTGCTGAGCGCGGCGCTCTCGACCGCGTTCTTCCTGCTGACGCTCTATCTGCAGGATGTGATCGGCTTCGGCCCGCCGGCGGCGGGGCTGGCCTTCCTGCCCTTCTGCGCGGCCCTCTTCCTCGCCGTCTCCCAGGTGTCGCGGCTCATCGGCGCGATCGGCGTGACCTATACGGCGACCCTGGGTCTCGTCCTCACGGCGGCCGGTCTGGCCTGGCTGGCCCGGCTGCCCGACCGGGGCACCTACGCCGTCGACGTCCTGCCCGGCATGGTGGGCGTCGCCGCCGGTATGGGCATCGGTCTGATCGCCCTGCAGAACGCGGCCCTGCACGGGGTCACCGCCGACGACGCCGGAGTCGCGTCGGGCGTCCAGCGCTCCGTCGACCAGCTGGGCGGATCCCTCGGACTCGCGGTCCTGGTCGGGATCGCGACGGACGTCACCGGGGTGGCGGGCTTCCGTACGGCGTTCCTGTACGCCCTCGCCGGAGTGGTCGCCGCGGCGGTCGTCCTGCCGTTCATCGCGCCCCGCGACCGGAAGCCCGGCGGCGGTACGGCACCCGAGGGCACGCCTTCCGAGGAGACGCCGGGCGAACCGGTGGCCGGAGCACGGGAATCGGAGGGAGGGAAGGGATAGCAGGGACGGCGGAGCCGACGGCCGGCACGCGAAGGGGTCGTACCGCCGCCGTACGGTGGCGGTACGACCCCGCGCCCCTCGCGTCCCCTCGCGCCCGCTCACGACCCCACGACTCCGCGACTCCGCGGTCCCGCGGCCCCGCCGGTCAGCGCGCGGTCCACCGCGCGGCGGGCCAGTCGGACTCGTCGTAACCCTCGGGAAGGACCCCGCACGGCGAGTGGAGCGTGACGGCGAGAATCCGTGTCGCCCGGTACCAGTTGACGTCGATCTTGTCGTCGCCGCTCGGGGCGACATAGCGGAACCCCTGGTCGGAGGCGATGTTCTCACTGACCAGCCGCCAGCCGAGCCGCTCCAGCCGGGCCCGTACCCGGTCCTGGCCCGCACGGGCCGTCGCCGGATCGGTGTCCTCGAACTTCCAGTGCAGCCAGAACCCGGCGACATCGGGACGCATCCGCTGCGTCACCAGCCCGCGCAGTCCCCGGTAGGGGCAGGTACTGGTGGCGACGGTGCCGCCGGCCGCCGGGCGGCCGGGGAGTGCCAGATCGTCGTAGACCACCTGCGCCTGCGCCTTGAGGCCCTCGGCGATCCGGTCGGGGTCGGTAGCCGGATAGGGCGGGCCGTTCCACCACAGACCGCCGACGGCGAGCACGCCCGTGGCGACCAGGGTGCCCACGGTCCACAGGACCGCACGGGACCCGCGGCGGCGCCGCGCGGTCAGCGGCGGCCGGGCGGCGTGGGGAGGCGGCTGATTCTGCATGCCGGGAGCGTAGGACGCGCTCAGGAGGCGGGACATGCGCTCCCCTACTCAGGCGGTACATGAGTACGGGCCCGGCCCCCTGCCACGGGCATCCCGGGACGGGCCTCCCGCCGCCGGAGGCGGGTCCGCTGGTTCAGGTCCGCGGGTTCGGGACCGAAGCCCGTGCGTTCTTCCGGATTTGACAAACCACCTTGCCGGTTCTGCAATGGAGCCATGACCGGGGAGCAGCGGAAGCGCGCCGGGCGCGCACAGGGTGAACGGCCGGACGGCGAGCAGTGGGAGACCGAGCGGATCGGCGCCGTACTGGACGGTGTGGGGCCCCGGTTGCGCCGGATCCGACGGGAGCGGGGCGCCACCCTGGAGGCCCTCTCGGAGGTCACGGGGATCTCCGTCTCCACCCTGTCCCGGCTGGAGTCGGGGCAGCGCAGGCCGAGCCTCGAACTGCTGCTGCCGCTGGCCCGCGCCCATCGCATGCCCCTGGACGACCTGGTGGGCGCGCCGGCGGTGGAGGACCCCCGGGTGCGCTCCAAGCCGATCGTGCGGGAGGGCCGGACGATGCTGCCGCTGACCCGCAAACCGGGCGGACTGCAGGCGTACAAGGTGGTCCTGGAGCCGGTCACCGGCGATCCTGACCCTCGTGCCCATGAGGGGTACGAGTGGCTGTACGTGCTCAACGGGCGGCTGCGGCTGATCCTCGGCGAGCACGACCTGGTGCTCGGCCCGGGTGAGGCGGCCGAGTTCGACACCCGCGTCCCCCACTGGTTCTGCGCGTCCGGCGACGCCCCGGTGGAGATCCTCAGCCTCTTCGGCCCTCAGGGCGAACGCATGCACGTCCGCGCCAAGCCCCGCCCCCGCGCCGCGCGCTGACGCCCGGCGGCCCGGGCTCCCCGCTTGGCCGTGTCCGCCGCCGGGCCGGTCAGCGCCCGTCAGCACCGGGTCGGAGTCGGTCAGAGCCGGTCAGGGTCCGTCCGAGCCCCTCCGACCCCGTTCGGGGCCTTCCGCCCAGTCAAGCAACCGCTTAGTATGCGCCCGAGTCCCGTACGTACCACCGCCGATGGTTTGTGGAGGGTCCCGGATGCAGGCATGGCGAGTGCACCGGCACGGCGAGCCGCACGAGGTGATGCGGCTGGAGGAGACGGAGCCGCCGACCCCCGGTCCTGACGGGCTGCTGGTGCGGGTGAGAGCCGCGAACGTCAACTTCCCGGACGCGCTGCTGTGCCGCGGGCAGTACCAGGTCCGCCCGCCGCTGCCGTTCACGCCCGGTGTCGAACTCTGCGGCGAGACCGAGGACGGGCGCCGGATCGTCGCCACCGCCGCCCTGCCGTACGGCGGCTTCGCCGAGTACGCCGTCGCGGACGCCGCCACGGTCCTGCCCGCGCCCGAAGCGCTCGACGACGCCGGGGCCGCCGCCCTGACCGTCGGCTATCAGACGGCGTGGTTCGCGCTGCACCGCAGGGCCGCCCTGCGACCGGGGGAGACCCTCCTGGTCCACGCGGCGGCCGGTGGCGTCGGCAGCGCCGCCGTCCAGCTCGGCAAGGCGGCCGGGGCCCGCGTCATCGGGGTCGTCGGCGGCCCCGGCAAGGCGCGCGTCGCCCATGACCTCGGCTGCGATCTCGTCGTCGACCGCCGGAGCGACGACGTCGTCGAGGCCGTCCGCGATGCCACGGCCGGCCGGGGCGCGGACGTCGTCTACGACCCCGTCGGCGGCGCCTCGTACGCCTGGTCGGCGAAGTGCGTCGCCTTCGAGGGCCGGATCGTCGTCGTGGGCTTCGCCAGCGGCGACGTACCCGCCCCCGCCCTCAACCACGCCCTGGTCAAGAACTACGCCGTCCTCGGCCTCCACTGGGGCCTGTACCGGCGGCACGACCCGGACGCCGTCCGCGCCTGCCATACCGAGCTGACCCGGCTGGCCGCCGACGGCGTCGTCGCCCCGCTGATCGGCGACCGCGTCGCCCTCGCCGACGCGGCCCGCGCCGTGCAGCGTGTCGCCGACGGCACCACCACCGGACGCCTCGTCGTCCTCCCCGGCACCGGCACCGGCACCGGCACCGGCACCAGCACCGGCACCGGCGCTCGCACCGCGACCGGGGGCGACACCCGATGACGTACGAGGACTCCGCCGCGCCGGACGCCGCCGCGCTGCGCGCCAGGGCCCGGGACCTCATCGCCGCCCGGCCGCCCGCCGCCACCGCCCCCGCCGACTTCCTCCGCGCCCGCTTCGACGCCGGACTCGCCTGGGTGCACTACCCGGAAGGGCTCGGCGGGCTCGGCGCGCCCCGCGCCCTCCAGCCCGTGGTGGACGCCGAACTCGAAGCCGCGGGCGCCCCCGGCAACGACCCCCACCGCATCGGTATCGGCCTCGGGATGGCCGCCCCGACCGTCCTCGCCCACGGCACCGACGAGCAGCGACGGCGCTTTCTGCGCCCGCTGTGGACCGGCGACGAGGTGTGGTGTCAGCTCTTCAGCGAGCCGGGCGCCGGATCCGATCTCGCCGCGCTCGCCACCCGCGCCGTCCGCGACGGCGACGACTGGATCGTCGACGGCCGGAAGGTCTGGACGTCCAGCGCCCATATCGCCCGCTGGGGGATCCTCGTCGCCCGTACGGACCCTGCCGTCCCCAAACATCGGGGGCTCACCTACTTCGTCTGCGATATGACCGCGCCCGGCGTCGACGTCCTCCCTCTGCGCCAGATCACCGGCGAGGCCGAGTTCAATGAGGTCCTCCTCGACGGGGTGCGGATTCCCGACGCCCACCGGCTGGGCGCCGTCGGCGACGGCTGGCGGGTGGCCCGCACCACCCTGATGAACGAACGCGTCTCCATCGGCGGCGCCCGGCTGCCCCGGGAGGGCGGCATGATCGGCAAGGCCGCCGCGCTCTGGCGCGACCGCCCCGATCTGCGCACCCACGATCTGCACCAGCGACTGCTCGGTCTCTGGGTGGAGGCCGAGGTCGCCCGGCTCACCGCCGAACGGCTGCGGCAGTCACTCACCGCGGGACACCCGGGTCCCGAGGGCAGCGCCGTGAAACTCGCCTTCGCCGAACTCAGCCAGCGCGCCAGCGGCCTGGAGGTCGAACTGCGGGGCGGTGAAGGGCTGCTGTACGACGACTGGACGCTCCGGCGCCCCGACCGGGTCGACTTCACCGGCCGCGACACCGGCTACCGCTATCTGCGCGCCCGCGGCAACTCCATCGAGGGCGGCACGACCGAGGTACTGCTGAACATCGTCGCCGAACGCGTCCTCGGCCTCCCCGCCGAACCGCGCGACGACAAGGACATCCCGTGGAAGGACCTGTCCCGATGAGCCCCGACCCCGCCCGGCCCCCGGCCGGGGAGACCGGCCCCAACCTGCTCTACTCCGATACCGATGAGGCGCTGCGCGCCTCGGTCCGCGCCCTGCTCGACGACCGTGCCGACGTGCCCGCCCTGCTCGAACGGGCCGAGGCCGGGGATCCGTACGACCGCGGCCTGTGGGAGGCGCTCGGCACCGGGATCGGTGCCGCCGGGCTGCTCGTCCCCGAGGCACTCGGCGGGCAGGGCGCGAGCCATCGCGAAGCGGCCGTCGTGCTGGAGGAAGTGGGCCGGGCGGTGACCCCCGCCCCCGTGCTGACCGGCTGCGTCATCGCCACCGAGACCCTGCTCGCCCTCGATACCGGCCGGGCCGATGTCGCCGGGCTGCTGGCCGGGATCGCGGCCGGCCGGACGACCGCCGTCCTCGCCGTCCCGTTCTCCGCCGGCCCCTACGCCCCGCCGCCCCCGCCCGCCGACGGCCGGATCACCGGCGTCGCGGACGCGACCGTCGCCGATGTGCTCCTCGTGCCCCGGCCGGACGGCCTCTACGCGGTCGACGCCGCCGACGCCCTCGTCGAGCCACTGACCGTCCTCGATCTCACCCGGCCGCTCGCCGCCGTGACCTGCCCCGCCGGTGCCGGGACCCGGCTGGGGCACCCCGCCGATGCGGACCCCGCGGTCCGGCGCGGACTGCTCGCGGGCGCCGGACTCCTCGCCTCCGAACAGCTCGGCGTCGCCGAGTGGTGTCTGGAGGCGACCGTCCGCCACACCCGTGAGCGCCGCCAGTTCAACCGCCCCGTCGGCTCCTTCCAGGCGCTGAAACACCGGATGGCCCGGCTCTGGCTGGAGCTGGTATCGGCCCGCGCCGCCGCCAGGAACGCCGCCGACGCCCTCGCCACCGGCGCCCCCGACCTCGCCGTCGCGGTCGCCGTGGCCCAGGCGTACGTCTCCGGCACCGCCGTGCGCGCCGCCGAGGAGTGTGTCCAACTCCACGCCGGGATCGCCATGACCTGGGAGCACCCCGCGCATCTCTATCTCAAGCGCGCGAAATCCGCCCAGCTCGCACTGGGTTCCCCGGGCGCACACCGGGCACAGCTCGCCGAGCTGATCCCACTGCCCGCGCCCTGACCTGCGGAGAAGCGGAACGGAACGCGAGGGTCCCCCTGCCTTGCGATCGCGCCGTGCGGTTTAATTGCATGGCATTCGCAAGAACCGTGGATCTTCATTAGGGGTGTGGGTAGCGTGTCCGCTCCATCGGCCCGCCGGGACCGTTCCGGCCGTCGTATACGCAAGGCGGCGGTCGTCGCCCTGGCCGCCGCGCTCACGGCGGGCCTCGCGGCCTGCTCCAACCCGGGGGGAGCCGGGTCCGACGGCTCCGGCGACTCGGCCGTCGTCGGTATCGGTACGGAGCCCGAGAGCCTCAGCCCCCTGCTCGGCTTCGGCAAGGACGGCAACTCCAAGATCTTCGACGGGCTGCTCGCCCTGGGCACCGACATGCGGCTGAAGCCCGCGCTCGCCGCCGCCCTGCCGAAGGTGAGCCCCGACGGGCTGACGTACACCTACACCCTGCGCGAGAACGTCACCTTCAGCGACGGCAAGCCCTTCACCGCCGCCGACGTCGTCTTCACCTACCGGACGATCCTCGACCCGAAGACGAACAACGCCTCCAAGTCCGAACTCGACGCGATCAAGAACGTCGAGGCCACCGGCGACGACACGGTCGTCTTCACCCTGAAGTACCCGTACGCGCCGTTCGCGCACCGCACCGTCCACCCGATCGTGCCGAAGCACGTCGTCACCGGACAGGACGTGAACACCGGGCCCTTCACCACCCGGCCCGTCGGCACCGGACCGTACGTCCTCAGCGGCTGGTCCAAGGGCGAGAAGATCAGCTTCAAGGCGAACCCCTCCTACTGGGGCGGCGCGCCCGCGGTGAAGAAGTTCACCATGGCCGTCATCAAGGACGACGACGTCCGCGCCACCCGGCTGCGCGCCGGCGACCTCGACGGCGCCATCCTGCCGCCCAACCTGGCCGCCGGCTTCAAGAGCGACAAGTCGAAGAAGACCCACACCGCCACCACCTACGACTACCGGACCGTGACCCTGCCGACCGGCAACAAGGTCACCGGCGACCTCGCCGTCCGCCGCGCCCTCGATGTCGCCGTCGACCGCGAGGCCATGGTGGACAAGATCCTCGAAGGCGCGGGGAAGCCCGCCTACGGTCCCGTACCGACCGACAGCGAGTGGTTCACGAAGGGCACCGAGCGCGCCCACGACCTCGACCGGGCGAAGAAGATCCTCGACGACGCGGGCTGGCGGGCCGGCGGCGACGGGGTCCGGGCGAAGGACGGCGTCCGCGCCGAGTTCACCCTCTGGTACCCCGCCGGTGACAAGCTCCGCCAGGACCACGCCCTCGCCTACGCCTCCGACGCCAAGAAGGCCGGGATCTCCATCAAGACCCAGTCCGGTCCCTGGGAGGTCATCGAGCCGCGGATGAAGCAGGACGCCGTCCTCGCGGGCGGCGGCGCCCCGGCCGACCCCGATTTCGACCAGTACCTCCTGCTGACCTCCACCGTGGCGGGCGACGGCTTCAACAACATGGGCTGGTACGACAACCCGGCCGTCGACCAGGCCCTCGTCAAGGGCCGCCAGAGCGGCGAGGCGGCCGAGCGGAAGACGGCGTACGACACCGTCCAGCGCGAGCTGGTGAAGAACCCCGGCTACACCTTCCTCACCCACATCGACCACCTGTACGTCGTCAACGACGCGTGGGACGGCCCGAGCACCCAGGTCGAGGGCCACGAGCACGGACTGGCCTCCGGCCCCTGGTGGAACGTCGAGGACTGGACCCCGAAGAAGTGACCGGCGCCCTCACCGGGGCCGCCGGACGGAAGGCGGCGCCCCGGCCGGGGCGCCGCCGGACGCCATGGGGTCCGATGGCCCGCATGGCGGGCCGTCGGGCCCTCTTCGCGATCCCGGTCCTCCTCGCCGTCACCTTCGGCGTGTTCGCCGTCGCGGCGGCATCCCCGTTCGACCCGGTCAAGGCGTACACCGGCACCGCGGGACTCACCGCGCGCCAGGAGGACCTCGACCGGATCCGCGCCAACCTCGGCGTCGACGAGCCGCTCGTCAGCCGCTGGTGGAACTGGCTCACCGGCGTCCTGAGCGGCGACCTCGGCGACTCCGCCGTACTGCGCAGGCCGGTCGCCGACGCCATCGGCGAACGCGTCGGCTGGTCCGTCCTGCTCGCCGTCACGGCCTTCGCCCTCGCCGTCCTCGTCGGCACCCTCCTCGGCGTCCTCGCCGCCCGGCGCCGCGGCGGCTGGCTCGACCGCGCGGTCAGCTCCGTCGCGTACACCCTCGAAGCCGCGCCCGCGTTCTGGCTCGGGCTCCTCGCCATCTGGTTCTTCGCCCTCCACCTGGGCGTCCTGCCCGCCGGCGGACTCACCGACACCGGCAGCGACACCGTCACCTTCGACCAGGTCGCCACCCATCTCGTCCTCCCCGCCGCCGTCCTCGGCCTCTCCCAGACACCGTGGTTCTTCCTCTACGTCCGCGAAGGCGTCGGCGACGCACTCGAAGAGGACCCGGTACGCGGCGCCCGAGCCCGCGGCATCGGCGAACGGACCGTCCTGCTCCAGCACGCCCTGCGCTCCGGGATGCTGCCGATGCTCACCCTCATCGGCTCCCGGGTACCCGAACTGATCACCGGCGCGCTGCTGGTCGAGACCGTCTTCAGCTGGCCCGGGATCGCCGCGGCCACCGTCGAGGCGGCCACCTCGGTCGACTTCCCGCTGCTGGCCGCCCTCACCGTGCTCGCCACCGCCGCGGTACTGCTCGGCAACCTCCTCTCCGATCTGCTGTACGGACTCGCCGACCCGAGAGTGGGCTTCGATGGCTGACCTGGTCTGGCGGTCCCGGGGACACGCCCGCCGCTCCACCCGTACCGTCCGGGTCACCGTCTCGGCGGTGATCGTCGCCGCCGTGGTGCTGGCCGTCCTGATCGTGCCGCCGATCGTCCAGCTCGACGAACAGGCCGTCGACCTGTCGCAGAAGCTCCAGCCGCCGTCCCTCGCCCACCCCTTCGGCACCGACGACGTCGGCCGCGATCTGCTGCTGCGCTGCATCTACGGCCTGCGGATCTCCCTGCTGGTCGGGTTGGTGGCCGCACTGGTCGCCACGATCGTCGGCACCCTGGTCGGCGCCGCCGCCGCGGCCTTCGGCGGCTGGACCGACCGGCTGGTCATGCGACTGGTCGACACCTTCTCCTCGGTACCCCATCTGCTGCTCGGCATCTTCGTCGTCGCCATGTTCCGGCCCGGGGTCTGGCCGGTGATCGTCTCCGTCGCGGTCACGCACTGGCTCTCCACGGCCCGTATCGTCCGCTCCGAGGTGCTGTCGCTGCGCTCCCGCCCGTACATCGACGCCGCGATCTCCGGCGGCGCGTCCCGATGGCGGGTCACCAGCCGCCATCTGATCCCCGCCGTCCTGCCGCAGGCCGGGCTCGCGGCGGTGCTGATGGTGCCGCACGCCATGTGGCACGAGTCGGCGCTCTCCTTCCTCGGCCTGGGGCTCCCGAGCCACCAGGCCAGCCTGGGCAATCTGATCCAGACGGCCCGGAGCTCCCTCCTGGCCGGTGACTGGTGGCCGACGCTCTTCCCCGGCCTCTTCCTGATCGTCCCCACCCTCGCGGTGGCCGGTCTCGCGGGAGCCTGGCGGGAGCGGATCAACCCGCGCCGCCGATCGGAGCTGATGCTGTGAACGACACGATCGGAGCGGACGGCGCACACGTGCCGGAGGCGCGCCCCGGGTCCGGGCGTACCGTACTCGCGGTACGCGATCTCTCCGTACGGTTCCGGATGCGCGGCGGCCGCCATGTCGCCGCCGTCACGGGCGCCGGCTTCGACCTGGCGGCGGGGGAGTGCCTGGCCCTGGTCGGGGAGAGCGGCTGCGGTAAATCCGTGCTGGCCTCCGCCCTCCTCGGCCTGCTCCCCGGCAACGCCGAGACCGCCGGAACCGCGACCGTCGCCGGCACCGAACTCCTCGGCGCCGACGAACGCACCCTGGCCAGGACCGTACGCGGCCGGCTCGTCGGTCTCGTACCGCAGTCACCGGCCGCGCATCTGACACCCGTACGGACCGTCGGCGCCCAACTGGAGGAGACCCTGCGGGAGCTGACCGGGGTATCGCGCAAAGCGGCCCGCACGGCGTCCGTCGCCGCGGCCGAGCGCGCCGCCTTCCCCGCCGACCACCTCGACCGCTATCCGCACGAACTCTCCGGCGGGCTCGCCCAGCGCGCCGCGACGGCGCTCGCCCTCATCGGCGACGCCCCGCTGCTGCTCGCCGACGAACCCACCACCGGACTCGACCGCGACCTGGTGAACCGGACCGCCGACGAGCTGCGCCGGCACACCGACGAGGGCCGGGCCCTGCTGATGATCACCCACGATCTGGCGGCGGCCGAACGGATCGCGGACCGGGTCGCGGTGATGTACGCGGGCCGGATCGTCGAGCTGACGGACGCCCGGTCCTTCTTCGGCGACCCCGGGCCCCGGCACCCGTACTCCAGGGGACTGCTCGACGCCCTGCCCGAACGCGGCTTCACCGCCGTACCCGGCCTGCCGCCCGAACTGGGCGACCTGCCCGCGGGCTGCGCCTTCGCCGCCCGCTGCGACCGGGCCGACGACGGCTGCGGCGTACGCCCCGCGTTCACGGACGGCCTCGCCTGTCACCGTCCGGTCGTCCCGGCGGCCGAGGAGGCCCACCGTGCTTGAGATCCTTCGCGTCACCGCGGGCTACGAGCGGGCCGCGCCGGTCGTCCGCGACGCGTCCCTGACCCTCGCGCCCGGCGAGTCCGTCGGACTGCTCGGCCCCAGCGGCTGCGGCAAGTCGACCCTCGCCCGGGTCGCCGCCCTGCTGCACCGGCCCTCGTCGGGCGGAGTCGTCGTGGACGGTACGCCCGTCCGCGGCTGGCGCCACGCGGCCCCCCGCGAACTGCGGACCGCGATCGGCGTCGTGTTCCAGCAGCCCCGGCTCTCGGCCGACCCCCGGCTCACCCTCCACGACCTGATCGCCGAACCGCTGCGGGCCAACGGCCGCCGGGCCGGGGCGGCGGAGCGGACCGTCGAACTGTCCGCCGCCGTGGGGCTGACGCCGGATCTGCTGCGCCGCCGTCCGCACGAGGTCAGCGACGGACAACTCCAGCGCGCGTGTCTGGCCCGCGCGCTGGCGCTCCGGCCCCGCTGGCTGGTCTGCGACGAGATGACGGCGATGCTGGACGCGTCGACCACGGCCGCGCTGGTGGCCGTCGTCGAGGCGTATCGCCTGGAGAGCGGCGCCGGACTGCTGGCCGTCGGCCACGACAAGGTCCTGCTGGACCGGTGGTGCGACCGTACCGTCCACTGGGACGAGGTGGCCCCGGCGGCGGAGGCGGCCGCCGGCTGAACACCGGGCGGCGGACGGCGTACGGGGGGCGAACACTCGGCAGTCCCCTCCCGCCGGGCCCGGCCCGCGCCGATACTCGGGTGACCCGCCGCCCCCGAACCGGAGGTCCCCCGTGCCGACCACCCGTCGCCGCGCAGTGACGACCCTCGCCGCCGCCCTCACCACGAGCCTCGCCGTACCGGCCACCGCCCGCGCGGCCGAGGCCCGTCCGGTCCCGCCCCATCCCGGCACCCGACCGCTGCGGCGCGCCCACGCGCACAACGACTATCTGCACCCCCGGCCCCTGCACGACGCCCTCGCCCACGGCTTCACCAGCGTGGAGGCGGACGTCTTCCTGGTGGACGGCGAGCTGCTGGTCGCCCACACCCCCGCCGAACTCGACCCCGCCCGCACCCTGCGATCCCTCTATCTCGACCCGCTGCGCGAGCGGATACGGGCCCACCACGGCACGGTCCACCCCGGCCACCGGCGCCCGGTACAGCTGCTGGTCGACATCAAGCACGACGGAGTGGCGTGCTATCGCGAGCTGGACCGCCAACTGCGGGCGTACCACTGGATGTTCAGCCGCTCGTCCCGGGACCGGGTCCACCCCGGCGCCGTCACCGCCGTGGTCTCCGGCGACCGGGCGGCGCGCGGGCCGATGGAGGAACAGCGACGGCGGTACGCCTTCTACGACGGCAGGCTCGACGACCTCGGCACCACGGCGCCCGCCTCCTTCGCCCCCCTGGTCTCCGCCAACTGGAACTCGGCCTTCGGCTGGCAGGGCACGGGCCCCTTCCCGGCGGCCGAACGGGCCCGGCTGCGCGACCTGGTGGACAGGGCCCACCGGGAGGGGCGGCGGATCCGCTCCTGGGCGACCCCCGACACTCCGGGACCGCCGCGCGACGCGGTATGGGCGGAGCTGCTCGCCGCGGGCGTCGACCACCTCAACACCGACGATCTGCCGGGCCTGGAACGCTTTCTGCGCAGCCACGACACCGGCGGCGCCGTGCGGTACGGCCGCCGCTGACCTCGTCGCCTGCGCCAACCACCCGTCCGGCGGACACGCCGGACAGCCGAACGGATCCTCCCCTGCGCCAGACTGACCGGCGAAAGCCGCAATTCGCGCAAAAGTTGGCAAGGTGGAGGAGGTCGGCGATGGTGGTCTCGGTGTCGGTTCTACTGCTTCTGGTCGTTCTGGCTGTGGTGTTCCTGAGGAGCGGCGGGCTGAAGTTCTCCCACGCGCTCGTCTGCGTCCTGCTCGGCTTCTTCATCGCGGGCACCAGCATGGCCCCCACCATCCACGAGGGCGTCGCGGCCACGGCCGAGGTCGTCGGCAGCCTCCACCCGTAGCGCGCGGGCGCGGTCGGGGACTGAGGCGCCGACGTGCGAGGGCCGGGGTCCCGGAGCGGCGCCGACTCCGCTCCGGGATCCCGGCCCACCCGGCGGCCACCTCGGAGGTGGTGGGCGGCCACCGGCCCGCACCGTCCCCGGCGACGTCCGCCGGCGGGCGGGCGGGTCACGGACGGGAGACCGTGTTCGCCGGGTGAGCGGCCCAGTGAACCGGCCGTGACGTTGCGACCGCGTTGCGCGCCGCCGTCCACCCGGCGGGTCGACCAGGACGTCCGCGTCGACTTCCGGGCCCCGGCCGGGCGGGCGCCCGGGCCGCGTTGTCGGTGGGTCGGGACACAATGACGCGTACGGGGCCGTGAGCCGCGGTCCCGTACGCCGAAGGAGGCCCCGTGTCCGACGCCCCAGCCCCGCCGAGCCCGGCCGCGTCCGAACCGGACGACTCCGGAACCGCCGCCCTCGACCGCCTCGCCGAACTGCGCGAGGTGACCGTACGGGCCGGGGGCCGGGACCTCTGGATCACCCTCGACTCCGGGTACACCCCCCACTCCACCGAACCGCCGCTCGACCCCGGGGCGATCGCCGCCCTGCTGCCCCGGCTCCGCGCCCTCGTCGCCGACTTCGAGACCGTCAGGGCACGGGCCACCGGCTATCTGTGGGAGTGGGGCGCGACGGGCGACGAGCCGCCCGAGGAGAAGGCCGCGTTCCTCCGGGACATGGTTCCCACGACGCTGGCCGTCACCAGCGCCGCCGAACTCGAACTCCACTACGAAGACATGGGAGCCATGGGAGACACGGGCGACAGCTACATGATGGAGGGCTACTGGCCGGTCGTCCGGCACGACGGAGAACTGAACCCGGTCGCGGTCACCGTCGAGTCATGACCCGTCCCGAGCCGTCCCGCCCCGAGCCGTCCCGAGCCGCCGGTCCTGACCGGCCGCTTCGGGGAACCGGCGGCCCGATTCCGCGGCCGTCCGGCACCTCGCGGCCGGGGGAACCGTACGATCGGGGCTCCGACGTGAGGGGGCCCGTGGACATCACCCGGCTGAGCAATCCGTACGACTTCCGCAATCCGGTGCGCGACGCCGCGCACTTCGCCGGCCGGGGCGCGGAGATGTCGACCGTCCACTACCAGCTGAAGCAGGCGGGAGTCGGCAGACCCTCGGTCTGCGTCGTCCTGCACGGACAGCGCGCCGCGGGCAAGACGAGCCTGCTCAACGCCATCGACCGGATGGCGCGCGAGGACGGATACACCACCGTACGGGTCGAACTCCTCGTCGGCGACGGCGAACCCGTGGTGTTCTTCCGGAAGCTGTACGAGGAACTGGCCGTGGCCGTCGCCGAGGAGCCGGCGGGCCGCGACGGCGGTCCCCCCTTCGACGTGGCCGCGGTCCGCCGGGTGATGGCCGGGGCCGCCGCCCCCGCCCCCGGCGACCCGTGGCAGTTCCCGGAGGCCGTCGCGCTCGCCGGTCCCGGCGGACCCGTTCCCGAGGCGGCCCTCCGCGCCGACCTCACCCGCGTCGTGGGGCTGCTGCGCCACCCCTTGGTCCTCCTCGTCGACGAGGCCCAGGTCATGGCCGCCGACGCCCGGGTGCTCTCCGTGCTGCGCTTCCTCACCAGCCGGGTCGACGGCCTGGTCCTCGTCCTGGCCGGCACATCGGGGCTGATCGACCAGATCCGGGACGTCCACGCCCAGATACTCCGCCAGTTCACGGAGATCGAGGTCCGGCGGTTCACCACCCACGAAGAGGTCTTCGACTGCGTGGTCCGCCCACTGCGCGCCATCGGCCTGCCCGCCTCCATGGTGTCCGCGTCGATGGCCGGTGAACTGATGCGTCTGACCGGCGGCAACCCCTACGAGATCCAGCTGTACTGCCATGAGATCTTCGCCCGCAGGCAGCGCGGCCTGACCGACACGCTCCAGCTGACGACCGACGTCGTCGAGGCCATCCGCGCCGAACTGGAGACCGGCCGCGATCTGATGGAGCGCCCCCTGATCCGGGCGGTACGGGCGATGGACACCGAACAGCTCATCGCCTTCAACATCCTCACCTCGGCCCTCGGCGACGCCACGGCCGACGAGGTCTGGTTCGCCCATGTCCTCGGCGGCCCGCCGCAGATCACCCGGGCCGACTTCGAGCGGTGCCGCGCCCGGCTGGTGGCCGACGGCATCCTCGCCGACACCGAGGTCGTCGGCTTCGCCGCGGAGAGCGAACTCCTCGACGAGATCTACGCCCGCGTGTGGACCACGGGCCGGCTGCCGGATTCCCCGCACGCCCAGATCACGACCCGCGGCGGACTCCGGTCCCAGTTCGTCAACCGGATCCTGAAGCTGCTGCACGACTTCTCCGACCGGAGCCCGCTGCGGATCCTCCCCACCTGCTGCCCCGCGATGTCCGCGGACGATGTGCACCGCAACTTCGCCGCCCTGGACACCCTGCCCGACAGCGGCCCCGACGCCACCCCCACCGTCGACACGGCCCACTCCGCGATCCTCGGTGCCGGGGAGCCCGGCGCGCTCGATCTGACGACCGTCCGGTGCCGCTACGGCGAACTGACCGTCGAACGCTGGCTGTACGCCGCCGACCACGAGGACATCGAACTGACCGGGCGGCCCGAGTTCGCCGAAGCCGCCGCACGGATCGCCGCCTTCGGCGGTGAACTCTCCGCCGAACGGGTTCGGATCCCCCTGCGGAGCTGGCCCGCCGAGCAGTGGCTGGCCCGCGCCACCGGACGGCTCCGCGGAGATCTGGCGGAGAACCACAAGGCGGCGGCGTACGAACACTACGCGGACGGCGACCGAGAGGCCGCGCTCCGCCACTTCCGGCTCGCCTTCGAACTGATCCCGGACTGGGAACAGGCCAACAGTCTGTTGTATCTGTCCCTGGTCTCCGGCGACGCGCCCCAGGCACTGCACTGGGGAAGCCGCGCCCAGGCACTGGCGGACCACCCCGACGCCCGCGCCCTCAGTACGTACAACCGGGCCATGGCCCGACTGCTGGCCGGCGACACCGGCCGGGCGGGCGGACTGCTCGCCCGCGCCGCGGCCGAACTGGAGTCCCTCGGCGTCCCCGGGCAGCGGATGGACTATCTGATGCGGCCCGACCCGGCCGATCCACGGGTACTGCGCGAGGAGACCGACGTCGACCTGTACGCGGCGGTGTGCCACGCCCAGGAAGTCCTCGGCCTCCCCCCGGGCGGCGGGACATCCGCGTCCGCCGAAGCCGCCTCCGAAGGCACCATGTCAGAACCGGAGCCCGCGCGGCCCGTCGTCCTCGCCGTCGCGACCGAATGGTCCTCGTCGCACGGCGGCCTCAGCACCTTCAACCGCGAGCTGTGCCGGGCCCTGAGCGCAGCGGGCGCCGACGTGTACTGCGTCGTCCTCGACCCGACCGCCGACGAGCTGGCCCGCGCCGACGACGCCCGGGTGAACCTGCTCCCGGCCCGCCAGGTGGCGGGCGGCTCGGCCGATATGCGGCTCGCGGCCCGCCCCGGCCTGCCCGAAGGAACCACCCCCGATCTGATCGTGGGCCACGGCCGGATCACCGGCCCCGCCGCCGAACGGCTCGCCCAGGACTTCTATCCCGAGGCCAGGCGGCTGCACATCGTCCATATGGCACCGGACGAGATCGAATGGCACAAACGGGACCGCGCCGTCGACGCGGGCCGCCGCGCCGAGGACCGTACCGAGGTCGAACGGCTGCTGGGCGGCGGGGCGCACCGGGTCGTCGCCGTCGGACCCCGGCTGTACGACCAGTACCAGGCCGAGTTCACCACGGCGCCCCGGCCCCCGCTCCGGCTCGACCCGGGCTTCGACGGCGTTCCCGCGGCCGACGGATCCCGCACCCCGCCGGGCGGCGTGCCGTGGCGGGTACTGCTCCTCGGCCGTACCGACGACGCCGAACTGAAGGGCGTCCGGCTCGCCGCCGCCGCGTGCGGAAAGGTCGACCGCTGGGTTCGGGACGAGTGGACGGGCCAGGTCCGGCTGGTGGTCCGCGGGGCGCCGCCCGGTACCGCGGGGCGGCAGCGCGACGAGATCACCGGGTGGCCGGAGACGTCCGGGATGAGTGTGACCGTACGCGAGTACACCGCCCAGGAGACGGCGGTCGCCCACGATCTGGACACCGCGAGTCTCGTCCTGATGCCCTCGCGCACCGAGGGCTTCGGGCTCGTCGGGGTCGAGGCGATCACACGAGGCGTGCCGGTACTCGTCAGTACCGAGAGCGGCCTGGGCCAACTGCTGCGCGAGACCGTGGAGCCGCAGGTGGCCGCTCGGTTCGTGGTCCCCGTCACCGGGGATCTCGCCGCCGACACCGACACCTGGGCGCGGGCCGTCGACCGGGTCCTGAGGGACCGTGAGAACGCCTTCCTGCGCGTGGCGGAGCTACGGGACGTGCTGACCCGCACCAAGACCTGGGCGGCCGCGGCGGCCGCGGTGCTCGCGGAGGCGGCGACGACTGAGGACGACGACTGAGGACGAAGACCGGCCCGGCACGGCGCGCTGTGCGGTACGGCTCCGTCCGCTTCCGGGGGCTCTGGCGGCCGGGGCCGGGACGCTTCTAGGATGCGACATCTCCGGCGCCCGACCCGGCGCCGGACAGCGACCGCGCGGTCCGTCCGGCGACGCCACCGGGCCGCCCGACCCGGAAGGCAGCCGCCTTGACCACGACACTCCGACGCCGCGCGCTGACCACGGCGGCCGTTCTCGGGCTCGCCCTGACCTCCGCCCCCGCCGCCGCCGCGCACCCGGGACACCCGGGACACGGGAGCAATGCCCCGGTGCGGGTGTCCGTCACCGTCCAGGGACCCGAAGGACTCCTGTTCCGGGGGAAGGTCAGAACCCGGGGGCACGACGTCACCACCCCGAGCGGCGGCACCCACCGGTGCGACGGGACCAACGCGGGCGCCCACCCCACCGCCGTGCCCACCCCCACCGCGGCGCTCGACGACGCCGCCCGCACCCGGCACTTCGACTGGGACGGCACCTGGTACCCGGCCTTCGACGACTTCCTCGTGGAGAGCGTCAAGAACGTCAGCGGCGGCGGGGTCGCGTACTGGAACATATCCGTCAACGGCACCTCCATCCCGGTCGGCGGCTGCCAGTTCAAGCTGAACCCCGGTGACCGGGTCGCCTTCACCTGGACCGCTTTCTGAGCACCCTTCGGGCACCCGGCCGGGCGGGGCCTCCCGTGCCCCGCCCGGCCGGGGCCGTACCGCCGCGGGAATACCCGCTGGTGCGACCGCCCGCGATAACCGAGGATCACGTGGTGAACGAAACAGAACTCACCCGTATCACCGCCCCCGACGGAGTCGCCCCCGGGACGGGGTACACCCATGTCGTGTTCGGCACCGGGCGGCTGGTCGCCGTGTCGGGGCAGGTCGCCCTGGACGAGGACGGCGAGATCGTCGGCGCCGGTGACCCGGCCGCCCAGGCCCGGCAGGTCTTCGAGAACCTCCGCCGCTGTCTCGCGGCGGCCGGCGCGACCTTCGACGACGTCGTCAAACTCACCTACTTCATGACCGACATCGCCCATCTGTCGGCCGTACGGGACGTCCGCCGGGAATTCGTGGACTCCACGCGTCTTCCGGCCGGTTCCGCCGTCCAGGTGGCCGCGCTGTTCCGTCCCGGACTGCTGATGGAGATCGAGGCGTTCGCGCTGGTCGACCGGCCCGGCGGCTGACCGCACGCCGCGCCCCGCCGGATCTGTCTCACGACGGCGGCAGGTCGACTGTCTCGCCGTGTTCGTCGACCGTACGGGTCCGCCAGTAGACGTCCCACTTGTCGTCGACGTGCCGCGGGACCTTCCCCTCGGGGTAGCGTGCCCAGCCCTCGCCCGGCTCCTCGCCGTCCGGTACACAGGCCGATCCGCCGGTGCCGACGGCGAGGACCGGGTACTCGCCGCCGCCGCAGGAGGCATCCTTCAGCAGGGTGCCGCAGCCGGTCAGGGCGGCGAGCGCGGCGGCGGTCGAGAGGGCGGCGGCCGCGGTGATCCGGCGGCGTCCTGGTCGGGCTGCGGGCACGGTGGAGACTCCTGTCGTATCGGTACGCCGTCCACTGTCGCGTACCGCACGAGCCGACGCCTGAGTACGGGTACTCAACGCGCACCCGGACCGGGCCCGCGGGTTCAGTCGCGGCCGTCCGCGGCCGCCATGAGCGCCGCGAGGTCGAGCTTGCCCATCGTGAGCACGGCCCGCATGGCGCGGTCCGCCCTGGCCCGGTCGGGGCCGTCGATGAGATCGTCCATCCCGCGCGGCACGACCTGCCAGGACAGCCCGTACTTGTCCTTCAGCCAGCCGCACGGACCCTCCTGGCCGCCGTCCGCGGTGAGGGCCTCCCAGTAGTGGTCCACCTCCGCCTGGTCGTCGCACTCGACCAGCAGGGACACCGCCTCGTCGAAGGTGAACTCCGGGCCGCCGTCGATGGCGGTGAAACGCTGACCGTCGAGCTCGAAGTCCACGGTCAGCACGGTGCCCGCCGCACGCGGCCCGGCCTCTCCGTAGTGGGTGACGCGGGTGATGCGGGAGCGGGGGAAGACCGAGCAGTAGAACTCCGCCGCTTCCTTCCCCTGGGTGTCGAACCAGAGATTGGGGACGATCCGGGGCATGTCACACGCTCCTGGTTCCCGGCGCGGGGGCACCGCGCGCTTCCCGGGCCCGCCATCCACACGGACCCCTCGGGAAGGTGGACCCGTCCCGCCTCCGGAAATCATCGCCGGACCCGGCCGGCCCCGCACGCCCGCGACGCCGGCCGGGCGGTGACACCCCGGAGGGGCGGGGGCCGGGCGGAGCCCGGGGGCGGCCCCCCCGGGGGGGCGCGGCGGGGGGGGGCC
>NZ_JBHYZV010000033.1:61441-82796 GCF_042753905.1 Streptomyces sp. NPDC059248
GGGTATCCCCGGGGCACGGCCCTCCGCCGGGACCGGTCAGACGCCGAACGCGGCCGGATAGCGGATGGTGCCCGTCGGCGCGGGACGCCCGGGGTCGAGCGTGAGCGCCAGGAACGCCTCGTCCGGTACGTCGAACGGGGCGGTGATCCCGAGGCGGGACGCGGGCACGAAGCCGAACCTGGGGTAGTAGCCGGGGTGCCCGAGGACGACCACGGTGTTCTCGCCGAGCGCCCGGGCGGCCTCCAGCGCGGCGTGGATCGCCGCCCCGCCGGCGCCCCGGCCCTGATGGTCGGGGAGGACCGCGCAGGGCGCGAGCGCGAGGGCGGGCTCGGAACCGATCAGGCAGCGGGTCAGCAGGGCATGCCCGGCGACCCGGCCGTCGGGGGTCACCGAGAGCTGGGACAGCCCGTCGATCCACGCGCCGGGGTCGGCCCGCAGGGCGTCCACGAGATCGGCCTCGGCCGCCGTGGGGAACGCGGCGAGATTGACCTCGCGTACGGCGGCGATGTCGTCGGGGGTCTCCGGGCGGGTGGTCCAGTCGGTCATGGCGGGTGTTCCGTTCTCGGGGTCGTTCTCGGGGCGCAGGACATAGCCCGCGTAGTGGTAGTCGGTGCCGTGGGCCCGGCGCTGCTCGATCTCCTCGCGCGTCGCGGCGAGGGCCTCGTGCATACCGGGCCGGTCCGGGTCGGCGTCGGCGGCGCGCCGGGCGAGAGGCGTGTAGTACTCGTCCCACCAGTCGCCGTCGGGCAGCTCGATACGGGCGGTGGTCCGGTAGCCCGCGTCGCGGGCCGCGCGGACGTTCCCGGCGCCGTCGCGCAGCGGATACGCCGCGTCCCAGAAGGCACGGGCCCGCGGCGAGGGGGCGGGGACGGTCCACTCGGCCTCGGTGACGACGAGGACGCCACCGGGTGCGAGCAGCCGCCGCCAGGCACGCAGGGCGGTGCCGAAGCCGACGGCGTAGGCCGAACCCTCGGCCCAGATCAGATCGAAGGAGCCCGCCGGATACGGCAGCTCGACCATGGACAGGCCGACGGTGGTGATCCGGCCGGAGAGCCCGCGCCGTGCGGCCTGCCGGTCCAGGTGTTCCAGGAAGGGGCGGTGCAGATCGACCGCGACGACCCGGCCGCCGGTGGCCTCGGCGAGCAGCAGGGCGGACCGGCCGGGACCGCAGCCCGCGTCGAGGATCCGGGGCCGCTCGGGCAGCGGCCCGGCCAGCTCCAGCAGCCGCCGGGTGGTGGCGTCGGAACCGGGCCCCTGCCGGGGCAGATCATGGTGCAGGGCGAAGAACGCCTCGGTCACCGGGTCGGCGCCGCCCGAAGACGACGGAGCGGACGGAGACGGTGTGGATGGAGACGGTGTGGACGAAGACGAAGACAAGGTCGAGACCCTTGATCGAGGGCCCGGAAAGTCCGTACGCGCCGCCGTCCGCGCGCCCGCCCGTGACGGAGCACGGGACAAGGGGGAAGACGGTAAGGCGTGGGATCAGACCGCGGCCCGGGGGATGAGGACGAAAGTCCGGGCGCTGTTCATGACAGCGGCCTCGACGACAGTCATCGACTCACCTCCCACTCGGTCTCACGCGGACGGCCGGAACACCGCCGCGACCACCACGGTAACACGGGGTGATGGCCGGGGTCGTGGGCGGTGCGGCCCGTTCCGTGGCCCTCACCCTCGTTATAGCGAGCCCCGTCCAACTTCGTGCAGTTGCTGATCAGCGCCATGTCATAGGCGTCTGATAGGCCCTGGCCATGAAGTTCATGGTGGTGGTTGAGGGCGATGCGGGTGGATGGCACGTCGATCGGGCTGCGCTGACGGAGGCCATCCGTGCTCGGTGGACTGACGTTCAGATCGACGCGTCGGCCCGTAGCGCGGTGCGCAGTCTCATCTGGGAGCTCAGTACGGCGAACGGCCCGGGTGAGGCTTATCTGCACGAGGACGGTATCTGCCTGTACATGGACGTGTGGGAGGAGGACGCGATCTGGTTGGCGATCGCCTTCCGGAGGCTGACACCCACACGCTTTGACCTGGTGTTCTGCGATGAGAGTTACACCTTCGACGTGCGAGTGTCAGCCAGGGCCACCGAGGCCGAACTGGTGGCCCTGGTGAGGGCTGCGGCCTGAGCGCAGCCCGCGGCGGCGAGGTGGAGGACCAGGACGGCCTGCACGGTGTCGGTGATACGACCTCGGCCAATGGGGTGGTCCCGGGTTCGAGTCCGGCCGGTCGGGGCGTCACGCTCCGCAAGGCATACCTGGGGCTCAGAGGTCACTCACCCGGCGGGGGGAGGGAGATCGTTCAGGCGGTCGACGCGACCTCGGCGCGGTCGGTGCGACGTTCGGACCATGACCACTGTCGAACGGACGATCAAGGTGCTCTGGAGAGGCCGGTGGCAGCGATGGCCTCGCTGGGTGGCCCGGGCAACGATGCTGTGGGCGGTGATCTACGCCCTCTTCGGCCTGGTGTGCGTGCTGAACGGGACCTCCCTGCTTCCCTTCGGCGGTGACTCGGGTGCCCCCGTGCTGGGCTGGGCCGTCGTGGCGCTGGGGGCGCTGGCGGCGCTGGTGGGCGCGGCGGTGGTCCGGTACGGGCTGAGGCCGGCGTTACGGGTGCTGCTCCGGGTGGCCTGCGGGCTGGCCGGGATCACCGCGTTCAGCCTGCTGATGGACGTGATCACGTTGATGGTCGGTCAGGGAGTGGACAGTCGGGCCGCCGCTGTGAACAAGGTCATGGCGGCAGTCGGGGCGGGGCTGCTCGCGGCCACGGCCCGGTCCGACCGCCGCGACGCCGGTACCGACGCACCGGCGCCCTCCGCTGCACCGCGGCTCGCCCAGCTCGCTGCCTGGGCGGGGACGCTGGCCTTCGTCCCGTATGCGGTGATGAAGCTGATCTGGGCGTCCGGCGGCACGTTCGCGGGGACCACCGGTGCGGAGATGCTTGCGGCCTCGGAGCGGAACGGCGCCTCGGGCACCTTTCTCACCCTGGCTTCCTGGGGCCTCGACCCCACCGTGCTGCTGGCCGGACTCGGCGTCTTCCTGCTCTGGGGCCTGGTCCGCCCGTGGGGACAGGTCTTCCCACGCTGGACACCGTTCCTTCGCGGCCGGCGGGTGCCGCGCTGGCTGCCCCTCGCGCCTGCCCTGCTCGGCGCCGCCACGCTCGCCCCGTACGGTGTTGCGGGGGTCGGATACCTGACCCTGGTCACGACCGGTGCGGTGACCATGCGGCGCGGCGACTTCCCCTCCCCGGGCGACGCACTGCTGGTCGGCTGGATCGGGATCGTCGCCTTCGCCGTCTACGGCATCGCCCTGACTGTCGCGGCCCGCTCGTACTGGCTGCGGACGCGTGTTCCTGCCGGATGAACACCAACGCAGAGTGACCGTGGACGGCCAACTGGATCCCCGTCAACCGGCCGCCCTCGTGCCCAGCGGTACTCAGGCACCCCGGGCCCGTCCCGCCGGACCGTCTCGGGCATGATCGGGACGGTCCGGGAGCCGCGGCAAGGAGTCGAGATGCACACCGCCACCACCCCGTTCCGGCTGGACCGCTACCGGCGGAAGGACGGGGGACCCGAGCCGGACGAGCGCGGCTGGCAGGGGGCGTCGGCGGAGTTCGGCGTGATCACCGTCTCCGTGGGCGCCGGGAACGGCCACGACGAGTACCGGATGTTCACCAGGTCCGGCGGCGGTTCGATCCCGACGGCCGTCTTCGAGGTACGCGGATTCCACGTCGCCCATCTCTTCCGGCCGACCCTCAACCGGGCCGTGCTCCGGGTGGGGGACCGTACAGCCGCCCTGAGCCGTAACCGGCTGGGGATCACCCACCGGGGCCGCGCCCTGCGGATCACGCACGCCGGGGACCACTACCGGCTCCGGGCGGTCAACCGCAAGCACTTCGTGCTGACCCGCCGCGGCGACGACGAGGACCCCGGCACGACCATCCGGGTCAAGGAGTCCGGCTTCGCCTCGGGCCGCCATGTCGCCGTCACCGTCGAGGGCCGGGCCGAGGGCGCCGATATCGCGATCGCCGCCGTCTTCACCGGGGTGGACCGGGCCAACCTGACCCGGCGGGGGGCGTTCCGGGCGGTGTTCTCCAGGGCCTTCGGGCACCTCATGCATCTCTCCTCCTGACGGCCGTACACCGTCGGCGGGTGTCGGCGGGCTCCGTTCCCGGCCGTTCCCGGCGCGATCGAGCCCCGGTAGGCCGACGGGCCTACCGGGGCTCGGGGCGTCGCGGTCAGTCGAGGACGGCGGTCGCCTCGATCTCGACCAGCAGCTCGGGTGTCGCGAGCGCCGAGACGCCGATCAGGGTGGCGGGCGGCGCCGCCGGGCCGCCCGGTGCCGCGGTGACCCGGGCGATGCCCTCCAGGAGCGCGGGCATCTTGTCGGTGCTCCAGTCGACGACGTAGAAGGTCAGCCGGGTGATGTCCGCGAAGGAGCCGCCCGCCGCCGCGAGGGCGGTGCCGACATTGCCGTAGGCCCGCTCGACCTGCGCGGCGAGGTCGCCCGGACCGACCGTGGTCCCCTCGGCGTCCTGGGCGACCTGCCCGGCGACGAAGACCAGCCGGGAGCCGGACGCGACCGCCACCTGCCGGTAGACGTCGACGGTCGGCAGTCCGTCGGGATTGATGAGGGCGACGGTCATGGCGTACTCCTTGAAAGAGGCATGGCGGTGCCCTGGGGTGGGGCCCGTGGTGCCCGTGGTCACTGATGGATACCGGCAACCGTAGGAGAGCGCGCGGCGACGGGGAAGAGCGCACTTTTCCGTTACCTGGGAACCCGATGGTGACCGAGCAGGCCGGGCGCGGTCCGGCCCGTTTACCGCCGCCACGTCCGTGGTACCCATCGCGCGGTGGCGAACCCCGCGGACCGCGCGGGTGTCGTCCGGTGGGGAGGCCCGGCGATGAGCGACGGCGGCACTCCGGCGACCGGGACCGTCACGACCCGGGTGCCCGCCCGGCTCGACCGGCTGCCCTGGTCCCGCTGGCACTGGATGATCGTGGTCGGGCTCGGCACCGTCTGGATCCTCGACGGTCTCGAGGTCACCGTCGTCGGCTCCGTCGCGGGCCGTATCGCCGAGGACGGCAGCGGGCTGGCGATCACCGACGCCCAGGTGACCGGGGTCGCGGCGGCCCTCTATGTGGCCGGTGCCTGCTCCGGCGCGCTGTTCTTCGGCCGTCTGACGGACCGCTTCGGACGCAAGAAGCTCTTCATGGTCACCCTGGCGGTCTATCTGGCCGCCACCGCGATGACCGCCCTCTCCTTCTCGGCCTGGTGGTTCTTCCTCTTCCGCTTCCTCACCGGCTTCGGTATCGGCGGCGAGTACGCGGCCATCAACTCCGCGATCGACGAACTCATCCCCAGCAAGTACCGCGGCCGGGTCGACCTGATCATCAACGGCAGCTACTGGCTCGGCGCCATGGGCGGCGCCCTGCTCTCCGTCGTCGCCCTCGACACCGACCTCTTCCCCCAGGACATCGGCTGGCGCCTCGCCTTCGGGCTCGGTGTCGTCCTCGGCCTCGTCATCCTGCTGGTTCGCAGACATGTGCCCGAGAGCCCCCGCTGGATGCTGATCCACGGCCGGGCCGAGAAGGCCGAACGCCTCGTCGACGACGTGGAACGCGAAGTCGAACGGGAGACGGGCCGCCCACTGCCCCCACCGGCCGGTGAGATGACGGTCCACCAGCGCGGCACCATCGGCTTCGGCGAGATCGCCCGGACCGTCTTCCGCGGCTACCCCCGGCGGGCAACCCTCGGCTTCGCGCTCTTCGTCGGACAGGCGTTCCTCTACAACGCCATCACCTTCGGTTTCGGCAGTCTGCTGGTGCGGTTCTTCGACGTCCCGAGCGGCACCACCGGCTACTTCTTCGCCGTCATCGCCTTCGGCAACTTCCTCGGCCCGCTGCTCCTCGGCCCGCTGTTCGACACCTGGGGGCGGCGTCCGATGATCGCGGGGACGTATCTCCTCTCCGGGCTGCTCCTCTTCGGTACGGCCGCGCTGTTCGGCGCCGGGGTCCTCGACGCCACGACCATGACGATCTGCTGGAGCGTCGTGCTCTTCTTCGCCTCGGCCGGGGCCAGCTCCGCCTATCTCACCGTGAGCGAGATCTTCCCGATGGAGACCCGGGCGATGTCGATCGCGTTCTTCTACGCCGTCGGTACGGCGGCGGGCGGTATCTCGGGGCCGCTGGTCTTCGCCGGACTGACCGAGAGCGGCGAGGTGTCCGACGCGGTTCTCGCGTTCTGTATCGGCGCCGCCCTGATGATCGCCGCCGGACTGGTCGCCCTCTTCTTCGCCGTCGCGGCGGAGGGGCGGGCGCTGGAGGACATCGCGCCGCCGCTGTCGGTGAGCGACGAGCCGGAGGCGGCGGGCCGGCCGCGTGACACCGCCCGCGAGAGCGGGCGGCCCGGCGGCTGACGCGGCGCGATCCGCGCGGTCGCCGCGGTGCTGGTCGCCGCGTGCGTACCGGCCCTGCGCCGACCGCCCCTGAACGCACGCCCGTTCCGGGCCGGGGACACCCCGGCCCGGAACGGCGGCAGATCCGCGCCGGACGGCGAGCCCGGCGCGGACCTACTGTGACACGGGTGGCGACTCAGCAGAGCACCAGCACCGTGGCCTGGATGAAGGCGTGCTCCTTGAATCCGTCGATCACCGGGCCGAACGCCTCGGCCGCCGTCCTCGGCGCGGGCTCGGGGCTGCCGACCGTGAAGTCGTGGGACTCGTCGAGCGTCGAGCGGACCTGCTCGCCGGGGCAGTGCACACCCTTGTTCGCCACGAGGACGTCCGTCAGCTGGGTGACGAGGTCGCCCAGGCTGTCGTCCTCCCAGCTGGCGATCGTGCCCTCCGGGTCGCCGAAGCTGAAGCGCTCGAAGACACGCGCCTCGGCACGGCCCTCACCCTGGATCATCACCATGTACACACGGCGCTTGACCAGGGAGTCGGGGAGGCTCGCCAGATTCGCGGCCACCTTGTCCGGCGCGCCGTAGAACGCGTGGGTCTGACAGTCCCACGCGGCCGGCGTACAGGCGGCGGCCCTGACCTCGGTGGTGGACTCGGGCTGAGTGAGCAACTTTTCGGACAAGAGACTCGGCTCCTTCCGGAGGGGTACGCCCGGATCTGCTTCCCGCCACGACGGCGGCGGGCGGATGATGTGGCCACCGTAATCACGCATACGCCCCCCGTCGATGTCCGGAATTTCCCCTACGGGGAACACCCCACGGGTGATTCCACCCCCGCGCCGGTCCGCACGCCGACCCCGTTCACGGGCTCCCCGAACGGCCGGTTCGGCCGTGTTGACCGCACGCCGCACCCGCATCACGATGAGGCCCCTGGCTGCGCGTTGACGCGAGGAGACCGCGCATGGGAGCACTCAGTCTTTACGGAGCCGCGCTCCGCGTCCCCGGCATCCCCCGGGTGGTGATCGCCCTCTTCGCCTGCCGGCTGCTCGCCGGGATGGTCAGCCTCGCCCTGCTGCTCGCGGCCGAGGACTCCACCGGCGGCTTCGCGGGCGCCGGACTGGTCTCGGGCGCGTACGCCGTCGCCCTCACCTTCACCGCCCCGGTCTGGGGCCATGTCACCGACGCCCGGGGGCTGCGGAAGTCCCTCCTCGTCGCCACCGTCCTCCAGGCGGCGGCCTTCACCGTCTTCCTGCTGGTCGCCGCCGGTGAGCCCCATCCCGCCCTGCTGGCCGCCGCCGCCTTCGTCGTCGGCGCCTGCACCCCGCCGTCCGGCGCGGTCTCCAACTCCGTCTTCACCGGCTATGTGACGGGCGAACAGGAACGCAAGACCCTGCTGGCGCTCTCCGGCCTGCTCACCGAGAGCGTCTTCATCCTCGGCCCGCTGATCGTGGCCGGAGCGGTCCTGCTGTTCTCGCCGCTCGCGGCCGTCCTCGCGACCGCCGTGATCTCCGTGGCCGGGGCGCTCTGGCTGGCCGGGGCCGCCGCGGTGGCCGCCGCCGACCGCGAACGCGCCCGCCACCCCGACCGGGACCGGTTCGTCTGGCCACCGGGCCAGCTCAGGATCCTGACCGCCATCGCCCTCGGCGCGGTCGCGATCGGCGCCGTCCAGGTCACCACCGTCGCCCACGCCGACGGTATCGACGGCAGCGCCGGTCTGCTGCTCGCCGTCACCGCCTGCGGCGGCGTCCTCGGCAGCCTGCTCTACGGCGGCGTACGGCTGCGCGGCTCGCAGACCGCGCATCTCGTCCTGGCCCTCGCCGTCTACGGGCTCGCCATCGCCACCCTGGGCCCCGAACCCGGGCTCCTCCTGACCCTGCCGCTGCTGTTCCTCGTCGGCTTCGCCAACGGGCCCGCCGACGGCATCGAAGCCGCCCTCGTCTCCGAGCGCGCCACCCCCGAGACCCGGGCCCGCGCCTTCGGCCTGCTGGTCTCGGCCAACTGGATCGGGTTCGCCGCCGGCTCCGCCCTCACCGGCTACGTCGTCGAGCACACCACCACCGGAGCCGGCGCGATCGTGGGCTCCGCCGCCGCGCTCGCGGCCGCCGCCGTACTCCTCGAACGACGCCGCCCCGCCCGCACGCCCCCGACCGGAACCCCCGCCGGAAAGGGCACCGAACATGCCGCATCCTGACCTCCCGCCGCCCGGCCACGAACACCTCGCCCTCCACGGCTGGTCGGGACGGTGGGAGGAGGTGGCGCGACGGCTCTTCGCCGTCCCCGGCGACCTGGTCGCCGCCCCGTACTGCGCCCTGCTGCTCGCCGACCCCGACCGCGGTGACGTCCTCGTCATCGAACGGGACGCGCCGGGCGCGTCCCGGACCCGCAACCTGGGCCGGAGCTGCCCCGTACCGGACGAACTGCCCGGACACCTCGCCGAACTGGTCATCGGCGGCGCCCCCGCGGCCGGGACCGCCGCCGCACTCGCCGCCGCCGTCGGCGGACTCGCCGGCCTGGGGACCACTCCGGCACCGCCCACGGCCAGGGGCGCCTTCGGGCATCCGCTGCGCCACTATCCGGAGGACGGCCGTCTCACCGCCTATGTGCTCGCCGCCCGGCGCGACGGGGAGCGATACGTCCCCGAGGGCTTCGCCAGGGGGCCCGCCCGGGAACCCGGCTGGGAGCTGTACACCGTGACGGGCCTGCGGCGCACCGCCGCCGGCACCCTGTACGGACTGCCCCGGGAGACCGTCCGCCGCGAGAACCGGCTGCTCTTCCTCCGGGCCGAAGGAGCCGGCGAGATCCACCACTTCGTCCGGGACCCCGCCGCCCCGGCCTCGGTCACCGTCCGCGTCACCGTACTGACCGCCCCCGCGTCCGACGGGCTCCTCGCGCGCTGTCTGGCCGCCGTCTCCCGCGGCGACCACCCGGACGAGCGGGCGGCCGGAGTACGGGCCGTCCTCGACGGCCTCGGCCCGTGGGAGGTCTCGGGACCGTCGCTCGCGCCGATCTCGCCGCGCGGCCTCTTCGGCAGACCGCTCGACGCGCTGGGCGCCGAGCGGCCCGCGACGGCCGATACCGTCGGCGCGGCCGTCCTCGTCTACTGACGGACGGGCCGCCCCGCCCCGCTCAGTCGGGGTCCGTCATCGCCAGCCGGGGCACGTCGTCCGGGACGAAGCCGAAGACCTGCCCGTAGAAGGAGAGCTCCGCCTCGTAGCAGGCGGCGATGTTCGCCCGGTCGCGGAAACCGTGCGACTCCCCGGGGAAGGGGAGATAGGCGTACGGGAGCCCGCGGCGCGCCAGGGCGTCGGCGAACCGCAGCGACTGGGCGGGCGGCACCACCGGATCGTCGAGACCCTGGATCAGGAGCACCGGGCAGTGGATCCGGTCCGCCCGGCCGAGCGGCTCCCGCTCCGCGTACCCGGCGGGGTCGTACGAACCGGCGAGTTCATAGACGTACCGGGACTCGAAGGCATGGGTCTCGGCGCCGAGCGTCCGAAGCGACGACACCCCGAAATAGGAGACACCCGCCCCGAAGACGTCGTACGCGGTGATCGCCGCCAGCACCGTCCAGCCGCCCGCGCTCCCGCCGCGTACCGCGATCCGGCCCGGGGCCGCGAGACCCGCGTCGACCAGGTCGCGCGCCACCGCGACCACGTCCTCCACATCGGCCAGGCCCCACCGCCCCCGCAGCCGGTCGCGATGGCGGCGGCCGAAGCCGCTGGAGCCGGTGTAGTTGACGTCGACGACCCCGATACCGCGGCTGGTGAAGTACGCCTTGCCGAGATCGAGTCCCGGCCCGGCGAAACCGGTCGGGCCGCCGTGCACCCACAGGACCCACGGCGGCGGCGCGTCGGCCGCCTCCTCGGCGGACGGCGGCAGGGGGCCGGTGGGCGGGTAGACGTACGACGGCACCGGGGTGCCCGCCGAGCCGCGCACCACCCGCTCGTACGGCTCGGGGAGCAGGGCCGCGGGCGGGAGCCGGTCGGCCTGCCGGGCGAGCACGCGGTGTCCGCCGGTGGCCACGTCGACGGCGAGCACCGACCGGGGCAGCCGGGGGCCGTCCGCGACCCCGGCCACCGTCGTCCCGGCCACCGCGATACCGCCCGTCCAGCAGTCGTAGGGCAGATCGAGGTCGTCGAGCGTGCCCGCCTCCGGGTCGAGCACCCCGAGGCGCAGCGGCCCGCGCCCGTGCAGCACGGCCAGCCGGCCGTCGCCCAGGATGCCGTACGGGTGGTCGCCCAGCCGCCACGGCGGCTCCGCGAACTCCTCCTCAGCGGGGAACAGGGCCCGCGCGGTGGAGCCGTCGGCGGCCAGCAGCCACAGATTCCACCAGCCCGACGCGTCGGAGACCGCGTACAGCGCCCCGTCGTCGCGCCACAGCGGTGCCAGTACGGACTCGGACGGGCCGCCCCGCAGCACCCTCGTCCCGGCCGTGGTGCCGTCCGGCCGGATGCCGGCGAGCCGCAGCTCGGTGCCGTCCCACGGCATCCGGGGATGGTCCCAGGCGAGATAGGCCAGGGTGCGGCCGTCGGGCGAAACGGTGGGGCAGGCGTAGAAGTCCGCGCCGGACGCGAGGGTCCGTACCGCCGCCGGATCATCGGCAGCGGTACCGTCGAGAGGAACGGCGGCCAGCGTACGGACCGAGATGCCCGTCCCCGGCCCGCCCTCCTCCTCCCGGACGCACCACACCTCGCCGCCGGGTCCCGGCACGAGATCGGCCCAGCGGACCTCCGGACCGGCGGGGGAGGGGGCGGGGGTCAGCGGGCGGACGACACCGTCCGGACCCGAGTGGTGGATCCGCTGGTCGGCGCGGTGCACGAAGAGGACGGAGCCGTCGGGCAGCACGGCGTAGGACCGGCCGCCGTACTCGTGGACCCGGGTACCCGCGTCCCACCGGGGGGCGAGCGGCTCCACCGCGAAACCTTCCGGTCCGGCGGCGGCCCGGCGGACGAGTGCCGTACGGCCCTTCTCACGGGGGCGGCGCTCCTGCCACCACACACCCCGGCCGGGTCCCTCGGCGACGACGGAGGGGAAGCCGAAGTCCAGCCGCGCGGAGGCGACATCGAAGGCGGTGATCCGCGGGGCGCCGGAGTCCGGGCCCCCGGGCGGGGTCAACGGTCCATCACCGCGACGGGGTTGCCGCCCTCCAGCAGCCACTTCGCCACCATCGAGGCCCGGGTGTGGACCGCGTACCGTAAATACAGACGCTGGAGATGGGAGTCGACGGTCCGGGCGGACACCCCGAGTCTTCTGGCGATCTCCTTGTCGCAACAGCCCTCCGCGATGAGCGAGAGGATCTGTGCCTGGCGTGGGCTGAGGTCCATGGTGGAACTCCTCGTCCGCGACGGCGGCAGGGGTGCCGGGCGACGCCGGACGGTGCCGCTCCGGCCCGGCGACCGGGCGCGGCGCGGGGGACCGTGCGTCTTCCGCGGAATGAGGGGGCGCCGCGACAGTTGACGTACCGCCACCATACCCAAGGGGGCGCGGGTACCGAGGCGGTCTAACGCGCCATTGACGGCGGACCGCGCCGACGCGCCGCGGGGCTTCGGGAAGGATCTCCGGCGGCGGCCGGTGACGCCCCGTCCGCCCGGTCCCCTATCACGGATATCACCCGCCCCCGGTGCCACGCGGTGGGGACGCCGTCCCCCGGCCCCGGGCGGTCCCGGCACCTCCGGCTTCGGTCCTCCCGCCGCGACTCGCCCCTTATGGCCAGTCCTCCGGAGAGATCCGATTGATCACGATCCAGGGGTAAAAGTGCAGGCCCCAGGGGTGAAGCCACGGTGATAGCATTCCCGAATCCGCGATCATGAATCTCACAACTCAGGCACGTCGTCACATAGTTGGCGCGGGGGAAAGCGGCCGGGTTGCGGACCCTCTCGAGGTGTATCCGTCGATGTCTTCAGGTCATGCGCCGGGAAAGGTATGCCGTGAATCAAGACGCACTCATGTGGTGCCTGGTTGCAGTGGCGGCGACAGCCGTCGTCGCAGTCGTATTGCTCGTCGGCCGTAATAGGGCCCTCGGAGCGAAAAGACGCGAGATAGAGGCCGCGCTGGGACAGCAGCAGCGGTTGACGGAGGGTCAGCTCTCCGTGGCCCAGGCCGAGTTGAGGCGCATGCTGGACGACCACGACGCCACGGTCAAGGAAGCCGAGGAGGCGTCCGAGGACAGCACCAAGGCCGTACTCAAGGGCGCGGCGCGCTTTCTCCAGAGCCTCGCGGCCGAGCAGATGGCGCTGCTGGAGGAGATTCAGCGGAAATACGGTGGGCACTCCGTGCTCGGCGATCTCCTGGAAGTCAACCACGCCAATGCCCAGATGGCCCGCAAGGCCCAGGGCATCGCGGTCATGTGCGGTGCGCCGATCGGCCGCCGCAGCCGCCCCGCGAGCGTCTACGACGTGGTGCGCAGCGCCCAGGGCCAGATACGCAACTTCAGCCGGGTCGACATCATGCAGCAGACCGGCTTCGCGCTGAAGGCGTCGGCGGTCTCCCCGGTCGCCCTCGCCGTCGCCGAGCTCCTCGACAACGCTGCCAGCTTCTCGCAGAGCGACGCGCCGATCGAAGTAACCTTCCAGCACGTCCAGAAGAACCTGTGCATCGTCATCGACGACGCCGGTGTCAGCATGAACGACGAGGAGCGCCAGAAGGCGACCGCGCTGCTCTCCGGCGATGTCCGCCCCCGGCTCTCCCAGCTGGGCAACCAGCCCAAGTTCGGCTTCCCCGTGATCGGCCTCCTCGCCCGCCAGCACGGGTTCCAGGTCGACGTCACGGGCGTCTCCCGGTACGGAGGCGTACGCGCCGTCGTCCTGCTGCCCGAGGAGCTGTGGACCATGGAGGAAGTGCCGCAGCCGGTGGCGGAGACGGAGGCGCCCGTACGGGACATCCGGGAGGCCGAGGGCCGGAGCCAGAACGGTGGGCGCACCATGCACGGCCTGCCCAAGCGCGGCTCCCGGCAGGCCCCCCGCAACTCGCTCGGCACCGGCCGTGACGGAGTCCGGCCCGCGACCCGGAACCCCGACGAGGCCGCCCGGGCCACCGGCCGCAGCCTCGGCGCGTTCCAGCGCGGCAGCATATCCGGCCGCAACCTCGACTCCCCGCCGTTCGAAGGGGCAGAAGACACATGACCGCCGATCTGTCGTGGATGCTCGAGGACATCGTGCGCAACGTGCCCAAGGCACGGCACGCGGTCCTGCTCTCGGCCGACGGGCTCCCCCGCGGGGCCACCGAGGACCTCTCCGCCAAGGACGTCCGCACGATCTCCGCCGCCATGGCGGGCATGCAGTCGCTCAGCCGGGCCATCGCCCACTTCGCCGGGGACACCGGGGACCGGCGGTGGAGCCAGACGATCATCGAGTTCTCCCATGGGTGGATCTTCCTCATCGGGGCCGGGCAGGGCGCGTACCTGGCCGCCGCCGCGGCACCCGAGGTGGATATGCAGCAGATCTCCTTCCGGATGCACCGGCTGGTGGCCCGGCTGGGGGACAACCTCACCTCGCCGCCGCGGGTCGACGCGGGCCGGGCCAAGACCGCCGACGACCCCCGCAGCCGTCCGGCGTCCGCCGGGGGCGCGGGCTTCGTCCTCACCGAACTGGACCGGGTCGTCGCCGAGGTGGCGGGCGCCCGGCACGCGGTCCTGCTGGGCGCGGACGGACTGCCGCGCGGCGCGACCTCGGGGCTGAGCCGGGACCTGGCCGACACGATCTCCGCCGCCATGACCGGGATCCACGCCTACAGCCGCGCCACCTCGCCGTTCACCGGCGCCGGGGCCGATATCGAATGGCGCCAGACGGTCATCGAGTTCGAACACGGCTGGATCTTCCTGATCGCCGCGGGCCGGGGCGCCTTCCTGGCGGCCGCGGCCGAGCGCGAGGCGGACATCGAGGAGTTCAGTACCCGGCTGCACGGCGTGGTGCCGCGGCTGACGCACGATCCGGCCCGGACGGAGGGCGCCGATGCATGACGAACCGGAACACGAGCTGGAGCTGACGTCCGAACTGGTCCCCCTCTTCGTGATCACGAACGGATGGGTGCTCCCTCCGGACCACGAGTACGAACGGACGACCCTCGTCTGCGCCCAGGGCGACGCGGCCGCCGCCAGGACCCTCTCCCCCGAGGCCCGGATCGTGCTGGACCTGGTCGCCGACGGCTTCCTGTCCGTCGCCGAGGTGGCGGGCCACACCCATCTCCCCCTGGGTATCGTGCGCATCCTGCTGGCGCAGCTGGAGGAGGACGCCCTCATCCTGGTGCGGAAGCCGGTCCCGCGCGCCGAACGTGTCGACAGAGAACTGCTCAGCGCCGTGCTCGATGGCCTGAAATCCCGATTCGGAGCGTGACTCGTGTACCTGGATCCAGGCGTCTCCACCGCGGTGAAGATCCTTGTGGTGGGCCACTTCGGAGTCGGCAAGACCACCTGTATCGGCAGCATCTCGGAGATCGAACCCCTCCAGACCGAGGAGGAGATCACCGAGGCGAGTGAAGGCTTCGACGATCTGTCCGGCACCCCGGACAAGACGACCACCACCGTCGCCATGGACTTCGGCCGGCTCACCCTCAGCGACCAGGTGGTGCTCTACCTCTTCGGGACCCCCGGTCAGGAACGCTTCAAGGAGATGTGGGAGGAGCTGTCCCGCGGCGCGCTGGGAGCCCTCGTCCTCGTCGACCCCGAACGCCTCTCCGAGTCCTTCCCGATCCTCGACCTCGTCGAAAGCTTCGGACTGACCTACGCCATCGGCGTCAACCACTTCCAGGCATCACCGGTCTATCCGCTCGACGAGGTGCGTGAGGCGCTGAACCTCAGCGCCGACACACCCGTCGTGGCCTGTGACGTACGTGATGAACGCTCGTCCGCCCAGGCGTTGATCACCTTGGTGAACCACCTTCTTTCGCTTCTCGGCTAGGAGACCTTCCCCATGCAGCAGCTCCCCGACGGCAGCGGGATACCCGCGGGCTGCCCCGCGCACGGCAATGTCCATCTCTACGGACCGGCGTTCGGCTCCGACCCCGAGGGCCACTACGCCACCCTGCGCTCCTACGGTCCGAGCGCCCCCGTCGACATCGCCCCCGGTGTCGAGGTCGAACTCGTCACGAGCTACGACGCGGCCCTGTACATCCTCCAGAACCCGGCCTCCTTCGTCCGCGACTCCCGCCGCTGGAACGCGCTGAACGAGGGACGGGTCCCCGAGGACAGCCCGGCGCTGCCCATGATGGGCTACCGGCCCAACGCCCTCTTCAGCGACGGGGCGGCCCACGGGCGACTCCGACAGGCCGTGACGGACAGTCTGGCCACCGTCAACGAGCTGCATCTGGTCCGCCAGACACAGCAGTCCGCCGACTATCTGATCGGCCAGTTCGGCAGTACGCCCCAGGGGCAGGCCGAGCTGATGGCGGACTACGCGCAGCCGCTGCCCCTGCTGGTCTTCAGCGATCTGTTCGGCTGCCCGCCGGAGATCGGCGACCGGGTCATCGCGGGCATCTCCGGGATCTTCGACGGCACACCCAACGCCGACCAGGTCCTCGGCGGCGCCCTCGGTGAGCTGATCGCCCTCAAGCGGCGCAACCCGGGGACCGACCTCACCACCCGGCTGATGGAGCACTCCGCGCGGCTGACGGACGAGGAGGTCCTCCACCAGCTGGTGACCCTGCTGTCCGGCGGAACGGCGCCGCTGACGGCCGCCATCGGCACCAGCAGCGCCCTCTATCTGGCGGAGGAGTGGCAGACCGGGCTCCCGGTGGAGGACGCGGTCTCCCAGGCGCTCTGGAACTACGCGCCCATCGCCAACTACGCGACGCACTACGCCACCCACGACGTGGAGCTCGGGGACCGGATGATCCGGGCCAACGACCCGATCGTCATCTCCTTCGCGGCCGCCAACACCGACCCCCGGCTGACGGCCCACCGGGAGCAGCTGAGCGCCAAGGCCCACCTGGCCTTCGGCGCGGGTCCGCACGCCTGCCCCGCCAAGGACCCCGCGTTCATGATCGCGGTCGCGGCGGTGGAGACACTGCTGAACCGGCTGCCCGACGTGGAGGTCCGCGTCCCCTTCAAGGACCTGAACTGGGCGCCGACCCCGTGGAGCCGCACCCTGGTGAATCTGCCGATCCGCTTCACCCCCCAGAGCGTCGCCCCGAAGTCGGCCGACCACACACGGTCCGCGGAGCGGCGCGTCACATCCCCGCCCCGGCCCGCCGGCGCCCCGGAGCCCGCGGCGCGCCCCCACGCCAAGGGCGGACTCTTCAGCCGATTCCTCGCCTGGACGAGGGGGGAGTGACGTAAGTAACTTCGAGTGATCCAGCGGTCGCGGATAGCTGAACTGTTTCTGGGGTACACATGGCGGCTGACGCTGAAGAAAGGATCCGCCACTGTGAGGGTCGCGCCCCCGTTCCCGACGGTAGATCGCCGTACCGCCGCTCCGTTCTTCTCCAAACTGCGCACGGCGAAGGGGCAGAGTGATCCATTCCCGATCTACGCGGACCTGCGGTCGATGGGGCCGATCCTCCCGGCGCCGTGGGGCGGGCACGTGGTCACCGGCTACGACCTGTGCGATCAGATACTGCGCGATCGCGACTGGCTCGAACCGGACCGGAAGTGGCGCAGCCGCCAAGGGGGCGGCACCCGCTGGGACTCGCCCTCCTCCGCGGAGATGGGCAAGACCCTGCCCGCCCTCAACCCGCCCGATCACACCCGGGTGCGCAGGGCGGCCGGAACGTTCGACCGCGGCGCCATCGAGCGGATCGGCCGGACGGTCGCCCCGGCGACCGACCGGCTCCTCGACGACGTCGCCGAACGGGTCCGGCACGGCGAGGCCGACTTCGCCGACCTGGTCTGCGAGCAGCTGCCGGTGGTCACCATCGGCAGCTGGCTCGGGCTCCCGCCCGGCGATCTGCCCCGGCTGCGGGAGCTGACCCACGATCAGGTCTTTACCCAGGAGCTGCTGCCGTCCGCGAGCCAGCTGGCGCGCTCCGACGCGGCCACCGCCGAACTCCGCGCCTACTTCACCGAACTGGTGCGCGAGCGCCGGCGGTCCCCGGGCGACGACCCCGTCTCCGGATGGATAGCCACCTGGGACTCCCTGGAGCCGGACCGCGACAAGGCCGACGAAGCGGTTTACTTCCTGACCCTGTTCGTGCTGCTGGCCGCCCTGGAGACCACCTCCACCATGCTCGCCACCACGGTCCTGCTGCTTCTGGAGCGCCCCGAGTGGTGGTCACGGCTGGCCGACCGTCCCGATCTGGTGCCCGGCTTCGTGGAGGAGTCGCTGCGGTACGACCCGCCCACCCAGGTCATCAGCAGGATCGCCGCGTACGACGGCGTACTCGGCGGGGTGGAGGTGCGCGAGGACGAGATGGTGCACCTCATGGTGGGCGCCGCCCACCGGGACCCCGCCCGCCATCGCGACCCCGAGCGGTTCGACCCCCTGCGCAAGCCCGCCCACCTCGCCTTCAGCGGGGGCATCCACTACTGCCTGGGGGCGCCGCTGGCCCGCCTCGAAGCCCATACGCTGCTCCGTCAACTGACCGGACGTCTGCCCCGCCTCACCCTGGCCCGCCGCCCGTCGTGGGCGCCCCGGGTGGCGTTCCGGCGCCTGCTGAATCTGGATGTCGCCCTCGCATGACCACCAGTCATATACCGCGCACCACCCCGCCCCCGCCCTCGTACGCGCCGTCCGTGCCCTCCGCCGCCGTCCCGGGGGTCCTGGGGATCCGGGAGGACGGCCCCGTCCTGCGGGTCGATCTGAACCCCGCCGGCGGCGACACCCTCGGCATCGCCGCCGTCGACCAGCTGAACACGCTGATCGACCACCTCCACGACCGGCCGGGGGTGCGGGTCCTCGTCCTCTCCTCCTCGGGTGACGACTTCTGCCTCGGTGCGGACCGCGCCGAATACCGGGCGGTCATCGCCGCCGACCCCACCGGGGCGTCGCTGCGCCGCGCCGTGGACACCGCCCGCCGGCTCTGCCAGGCGCTGGAGAGCACCCACGCGGTCACCATCGCCCGCCTCCACGGCGGTGTCGTCGGTGCCGGACTCGCCCTCGCCTCCTTCTGCGATCTGCGGGTCGGCGCGGACGACTGCCGCTTCCGGATGCCCGAGGTCGCGGTGGGCCTCGCGCCCGCCTGGGGCGGTGCGCTGGGGCGGCTGATCGCGGAGGCCGGCGCCGCCCGGATCCGTGAACTGATGCTCACCTGCGACAGCTTCGACGCCGTGACCGCCCAGCGGATCGGTCTGCTGCACAAGGTGACGCCGCGGGACATGCTGGACGAGGCCGTGGACGACTGGACGAGACCGATCGTCCGGCGCTCCGCCGAGGCGCTCGCCCTGACCAAGAACATGTTCGCGGGCCACGCCCGGGCCCATCGCACCGCGGACACATCCCTGCTCGACGCCCATCTGCTGACCGCGCAGCTCGCCCGGTAGCGCTGCCCGCGCCGCCGGGCGACCACCCGCCGCGTCCGCCCGCGCCCCGTTCGGCGCGGCGGGCGCGGCGGCCGTCTGCGTGCCCGCCGTACGGAACCGGGGCGTCCCCACCCGTACGACCCCCGACCCATCCGCACACCCACCGATCCCGCCGACCCACCGACCGCACCGCCACCGCAGGAGCCGCCGCGTGACCACCCCACCCCATCCGGCGCTCGCCGACGGGCCGGTCTACCTCGACTACAACGCCACCACCCCCGTCGACCCCCGGGTCCTCGCCGCGATGCTGCCCCATCTGACCGCCCACTTCGGCAACCCTTCCAGCGGCCACGCCTATGGGGCCGAACCCCGGCGAGCCCTGGCCGCCGCGCGGGCCCGGGTGGCGGCCCTCGTCGGCGCGCGCCCGGACGAGATCGTGTTCACGGGCTCCGGATCGGAGGCGAACCTGCTCGCCCTGCGCGGCGCGGTCCTCGCCGCGGGCCGCCCGCGCCCGCGGGTGATCACCCAGGCCACCGAGCACCCCGCGGTCCTGGAGTCCTGCGACGCGCTGCGGCGCTGGTACGGGGCCCGGATCACCGTCCTGCCCGTCGACGGGGACGGCCTCGTCGATCCGGCCGCCCTGGCCGCGGCGCTCACCGACGACACAGTGCTGGTGTCCGTCATGGCGGCCAACAACGAGACCGGCGCGCTCCAGCCGGTCCCCGAACTGGCGGCCGTCGCCCATGAGCGGGGCGCCCTGTTCCACTGCGACGCCGCCCAGGCGGCGGGGAAGATCCCCCTCGAAGTCCGGTCCCTTGGGGTGGACCTGCTCACCCTGGTCGGACACAAGATGTACGCGCCCAAGGGCGTGGCCGCGCTCTTCGTCCGCGAGGGCGTCGCGCTGGAGCCCGTCGTCCACGGCGGCGCCCAGGAACGCGGACTGCGGGCGGGCACCGAGAACGTCGCCCTGGCCGTCGCCCTGGGAGCCGCGGCCGATCTGTGCGCCCGGGAGGCCGCCGACGGCCTCCCGGCCCGTACCGAGGCCCTGCGGGACCGGCTGCACCGCCGTCTCGCCGACGCCCTGCCGGGCCGGGTGAGGCTGCACGGCCCCGCGCGGCGCCTGCCCAACACGCTGAACATCGCGGTCGGGGGCGTCGGTGGACAGGAACTGCTGGCTGCCGCGCCCGGGATCGCGGCCTCCACCGGATCGGCCTGCCACAGCGGTGTCCGTACCCCCTCCCCGGTGCTCACCGCCATGGGGCTGAGCGCGGGAGACGCCCTGGAGGCGGTACGGCTCTCCCTCGGCCGCTGGACCACGGAGACCGAGGTGGAACTGGCTGCCGCGGCGCTGGTGACGGCCGCCACGGGGTGAACGTCTGTTCCGGTCGACGTACATCTGTACGCCGGGAATCCGGGGTGTCGCCGAATATCCGGAGCGGACGGGGCAGACGTCCTGAAATGGCCCCCATGCGGAAGAGAACCGGAGATGGCGCGCTCGCGGCCCCGAGGTGGGGTCAAAGCCCGTCATTACTGGATTAGATATGCGGTTACGCCCTGTGAAGATTCCGTGTGTACTGTCATATGGCTGAAATATTACGGTTCATCAAGACCCGATGGGAGCAGTTTAGGTGTGCTGGCAAAGGGTCGTCGGAAGGGTAGAGGGTGGTGAATCGAAGGGAGATCGGTGTTCTTCTCATATCCGAGGACCAACTTGACCGGGCTGGTCTGCATGCGGTTCTGGGGAAGGATCCGGGAATTGTCATCGTCGGCGACGCCGAATCTCCCGGAGAGGCCCAACAGATAGCGGTATCCGTCAAGCCCGATATCATCCTCTGCAGTGAGAGGCTGCTCTCCCGGGAGACCTTGGTCCTGGCCGAGCGGCTGGCCGCCCAGTCCTGCGACGCCCGCCCGGTCCATCTGATGGTGCTGGTGGCGTCACCCGACGAGCAGGCCATCAGCCTGCTGCGGATCGGCAGATGCACCCTGCTGGGGCGGAGCGTGAGCCCCACCGACCTGATCGCGGCGGTCCGGGTGACGGCCGCCGGATATATGCCTATCCGGACCGACCTCGCGCGGAACCTGGCCACCGCTTCGGTGTCCCTCAAAGGGGCGTCGCAGGAGACTCCGGATCAGGTGCGGTCCCTGACCAAACGAGAGCGCCGGGTATTCGAACTCATGATCCAAGGGCTTTCGAATCCGGAAATCGCGGTGGGTTTGGGAGTCGCCGAATCGACCGTCAAATCCCATGTGCAGAACATCCTGGGAAAGCTCGGGCTGAGAGATCGCGTACAGGCTGTCATCTTCGCCTACGAGGCGGGTATCGTACGCCGCGCGGCCCCGCTGGCCGAGCGATTGGGAATGTCGTACGCCTGACGGGGAAAGCGCGGGGCGACTCCGGAACGCGACGTCCGCGATACGCTCCGTTTCGATTCTTCGGTGGAGGTCCGGCCGCACGCCGACCGCGGCCGGGCCCCGGGGTGGCCATTCGGACAGCACCGGCCCGTCGCGCGGGGCCCCGGGTCCACACCCCCCGGCCCCGCGCCCCCCCCCAGAGAGGTTCGGGTGCGGAAATAGGCCC